>JBLNGI010000130.1:0-2743 GCA_050264615.1 Gemmatimonadota bacterium | reverse complement strand
GCTTCGCTATCGTATTGAGCTGCATGTTGCTTGTGCCTTCGTAGATGGTGCCAATCTTCGCATCCCGATAGAACTTCTCGACTGGATACTCCTTGGTGTAGCCGTACCCGCCGAACAGCTCTACGGCGAGCGACGTCACCCGCTCGGCGATCTGCGAGCTGAGCAGCTTCGCCATCGCCGCTTCCTTCGTGTACGACTCACCGGCGTCCTCGAGTCGAGCCGCGTTGTAGACCATCAAGCGCGCCGCCTCGAGCTCCGTTGCCGCCTGGGCGAGCTGAAACTGCACGCCCTGGAACTCCGCGATCGGCTTATTGAACTGTTGCCGCTCCTTCACGTATTTGAGCGACGCATCGAGCGCCCCGCGCGCCACGCCGATCATTTGCGCCCCGATCCCGATGCGGCCGGTATTGAGCGTCTCGATCGCGACCTTGTACCCGTTCCCGACTTCGCCGATCAGGTTCGCCGCAGGGACTTCGCAGCGGTCGAGAATCAGCTCCGTCGTGGATGACGCCCGAATGCCGAGCTTGTCTTCTTTCTTGCCGACGCTGAATCCCTTGAAGCCGCGCTCGACGGCAAACGCCGTGATCCCCTTGTAGCCCTTGGCGAAATCGGTCTGCGTGAAGATCACGAACAACCCCGCCTCGGCGCCGTTCGTGATCCACAGCTTCCGGCCGTCGAGAATCCACTTATCGCCCTGTTTCGTGGCTTTCGTCTGTAATCCAAACGCGTCGGATCCCGATCCCGCCTCGGAGAGTGCGTACGCGCCGGGGACTTCGCTGGCTAGACGCGGCAGGTAGCGCTTCTTGATGTCGTCCGATGCCCACTTGAGCAGCAGCGCGTTGACGAGGGTGTTCTGGACGTCCACAAAGATGGCGGCCGACGCATCGACGGCGGACAGCTCCTCGACGGCGAGCACCGTCATGAACAGTGAGCCGCCCGCGCCTCCGTACGTCTCGGGAATCTCGATCCCCATGAGACCGAGCTCGAAGAGTTTGGGAATCAGCGTGGGGTCGAGCTGGGCCGCTTTTTCCATGGCCTGCACGCGCGGGCGGACCTCGCTCTCGGCGAAGTCGCGCACCGCGCCCTGAAACATCCGCTCTTCTTCGGAAAGCTGCGTGAGTGGGTTCAGCCTCAACCCTTCTTGTCGGACGGACCCAACGTCAGCATCTCGCGAATGCCGCCCAACGAGCCGAGGACGCCGGTGGCCTCGTAGGGCATGTAGATGACCTTGTTGTTCTGCCCGCTCACCATCTCTTTGAGCGTCTCGATGTACCGGATGGCGATCAGGTACTGCGCGGGGTCGCCGCCGGTGCCCTTGATCGCCGCGGTAATGCGCTCGATCGCCTGCGCCTCGGCCTCCGCGACCTTGAGCCGCGCAGCCGCTTCCGCCTCGGCGTGCAGAATCTTCGCCGCCTTGTCTCCTTCGGCGGTATTGATCTCCGATTGCCGGATGCCTTCGGCCGAGAGAATGCGCGATTGGCGCTCGGCGTCGGCGGTGATGATGGTGGCGCGGCGCTCGCGCTCGGCGCGCATCTGCTTCTCCATGGCGTCGCGGATGTCGCGCGGCGGGTTGATGTCTTTCAGCTCCACGCGGCTGACCTTGGCGCCCCACTTGTGCGTCGCCTCGTCCAGGATCGCCCGCAGCTTGGCGTTGATCATGTCGCGCGAGGAGAGGACGTGATCGAGCTCCATCTCGCCGATCACGTTGCGGAGCGTCGTCTGCGTCAGCTTCTCGATCGCGTCTGGCAGGTTCGCGATCTCGTAGGTGGCCCGGACCGGGTCGGTGACCTGCGAATAGATCAGCGCGTCGATCTCGACGACGACGTTGTCTTTCGTGATGACGTTCTGACGCGGGAACACGTATACCGTCTCGCGCAAGTCGATGCGCTCGGTCCGGAAGCGGCGCGAGTAGCTGTCGCCTGCGGGCGTCATGATCGTCTGATGCCAGTCCACCGCGCGAGGACGGTCGATCACCGGGAGCACGAAGTTGATCCCCGACCCAAGCGTCTTGTGATACTTGCCGAGCCGCTCGATGATCATCGTCTGCGCCTGCTGGACCACGCGGATGCTCTTCGAGATGAGGACGATGACGCCGAAGGCGACCGCGGCTACGAGGATGGTGCCGGGACCCATCGCTTAGAGCTCCTTCTCGACCATGAGGGTCGTGCCATCTACCTGAATGATCGTCACCTGGGTTCCGGGCTCGATCACCGCCGCGTCAGAAGACGCTCCCCGCCAGTCTTCGCCTTCCACCTTGACCCGTCCGGGTAGCCCCGGCCCGATCCGTTCGGTGACGATGCCGGTCTTGCCCAGCAGGGCGTCCACGCCGGTGCGCAGCTCGGAGCCGGGCCCCAGCTGGAAGTAGTGCATCAGCCGGGGTCGCAGCCCCGCCATGCTGACGATGCTGGCCGCTGCGAAGGCGATTCCCTGGATCACGAAGCCCATCCCGGGGATCAAGCCGACGACGCCGGCCACCGCAGCCCCCACCGCCAAACAGGCGAGCCAAAAGCCCGCCGTGAACATCTCCCCCACAAACAGTCCAATCGCCAGCAGAAACCAAAGCAGCCAATCTTCCATAGGGTAAAAGCTGCAACCCTTGCACCCGTTTCGCTATCCAACATGGGCCAACTCCTTGTGGAGCCGCTATGATCGTCCGTCCCCTGGTGCTGCTGTGGGCCGCCGCTGTCCTTGCTGGTCCCGTTTCCGCCCAGACCTCACGACACGTACTCAAAGGCGATTCCGT
>JBLNGI010000129.1:0-2838 GCA_050264615.1 Gemmatimonadota bacterium | reverse complement strand
GCCGACGGGCGTGAGCATGCGACCGACGACCGCGCGGTCGATTCCCCAGAGGAAGTACGACTGGTCTTTCTGACGGTCGCGTCCGCGATACAGCGCGCCATCCTTGGCGATCGCGTAATGGCCGGTCGCAATCGCGTCACCATCGAGCGCGTCGGCGTGGTAGAGGAAATCGCGGAACTTTGTGAACGAGTTGCAGCGCACGCACGGTATCGGCGTGCGGCCGCGCGAATACTCGGCCACGAAGTTGTCGATGACGTCGTGCCCGAAGCGGTCCTCGAGACTGAGGACGTAGTGCGGGATGCCGAGCTTGTGCGCCACGAGCTTCGCGTCGGTGATGGAATCGAGCGAACAGCACGGCCGATCGGGAACGCTGTCACCGTAGCAGAACAACTTCATCGTCGCCCCGATGACCTCGTAACCCTGCTCGACGAGCAATGCGGCGGCGACGGACGAATCCACGCCTCCGGACATGGCCACCAAGACGCGGCCCGTCAGGCCGTCCGGCCGTCCGGCCGTCCGACCGTCCGACGTCATCGGTGCAAGACCGCGGACAGCGACCGGACCTTCTCGACGACCTTGGGTAGGACCGCGGTTACGGTCTCCACGTCCTCGAGCGTGCTGTCCTTGCCGAACGAGAAACGGAGCGCGGCGACGCCCAGCTCGCGCGGCAGCCCCATGGCGGTGAGCACGTGCGACGGCTCGACCGTTCCGGTGCTGCACGCCGACCCCGACGAGCACGCCACGCCCGCCAGGTCCAGATGCATCAGGAGCGCTTCGCTGTCGGTGCCCGGAATGGACACGTTCGTGATGTGCGGCGCGCGCTCTTCCTGCCAGCCGTTGATGACGGCGTCGGGGACAATCGCGACCAACCGGCGCTCCAGCTCGTGCCGCAGCTCGCGCAGCCGGGCGGCAAGCTCCGCCTGCTCGGCGACCGCGAGGCGCGCCGCGATCCCCAGGGCCACGATCCCTGGGACATTCTCCGTCCCGGGACGGATGCCGAACTGCTGGCCGCCCCCATGGATGATGGCCTCGACCGCCTTGCGATCGCGCACGATCAGCGCCCCGATGCCCTTGGGGGCGCCGATCTTGTGACCGGAGATGGAGAGGAGTGCGCAGGGGACGTCGCGGAGTGACACCGAAACCTTGCCGAACGCCTGAACGGCGTCGGAGTGGAACAGGATGCCGGCAGCGCTACATCGATCGGCCAGCTCGCGCACGGGCTGGATCGTGCCGACTTCATTGTTCACCCACATCACGCTCGCGACCGCCGCACCGCCTGCGAGCGCGTGGTCGAAGGCGGCGGAATCGACCCGTCCGGACGCGGTCACGGGAAGGATCACTTCTTCGCCGCCCAGATGCTTGACCGCATGCGCTGCCGCGAGCCCGGCCTTGTGCTCTGTAGCCGAGACCACCACCCGGAACGGGCCGCCCCGGTCGCGCGCGGCCAGCGCGGCGCCGATGATCGCGAGGTTATCCGCTTCGGTGCCGCCCGAGGTGAACACGACCTGGTTCGGCTCGGCGCCAACCGCTTCGGCGACGGCACGCTTGGCCTCCTCGACGCCAGCGCGCGCCGCGCGCCCGAAGCGGTGCGCGGACGACGGATTCCCGAAGGCTTCCTTCCCAAGGTAGGGAAGCATCGCCTCCAGCACTTCCGGCCGGACCGGCGTGGTCGCCGCGTTGTCGAGATAGGTTGCGCGCTTCATCGAGTGCAAGAATCTAACCTAGATGGACTGCACGCCAAGCTTCAGGACATCCTCGACTTCCTGCGTCTCGGGCGTGTAGAACGGCTCCCCATAGCGGCGCCGGATCAGCGATCCATAGTGCGCCGACTGCACCCGGATCAGTTCGTACAGGTCCTGGCCCGTGGGGAAGATCTCTCCGGCGGCCCTGGCGCCGTCGAACTGCGACCCATAGCAGCGAATGGCCTGCATCTTCGCCTCGAACACGTCCGTGATGTCGACGACGAACGTCGGCTTGACCGGGTCCTCCCGGTACGCGAGTGCGTACAGGAGTTTGTGGGGCCGATGTGCATCGCCGCCCGCACCGGGATCGTACTTCGCCAGGCCCGCCAAATAGCACGCGTCGCGGCCCAGTTCCGAGGCAATCCGATGATCCGGATGGCGCCCGACCGGAAACGGCAGTATCACCACGCGAGGTTTTGCTCGACGAATTAGCCCGACGACTTTTTTTCTCGACGTCTCATTGTTTTCAATGTGCGCATCGAGCAGTCCGGCGTTCAGCCGGACCGCCACGCCCAGCGTCTTGGCGGCCCGCTCTGCCTCGGCGGCGCGGGTCGTGGCGTCGCCCCGCGTCCCCATCTCGCCCTGGGTCAGATCGATGATGCCCACGCGGTGCCCGGCTTTGGCTGCCTTGGCCAGCGTCCCGCCGCACGTGAGCTCGACATCATCCCGGTGCGCCGCGATCGCGAGCAGATCGACGTGCTCGCTCAGGCCGTCATTCATAGCGCAGCGCCTCGACGGGGTCGAGCTTTGCGGCTCTGGCCGCTGGGGCAATCCCGAACACCACGCCCACGAGAATCGATGCTGCGGTGGCAATGGCCGCGGGGAGGACCGGGATCGTCGTGCTGAACGCCAGCAGCCGTTTCAGCAGCTCGCCGATCCCGATCCCGAGGACGATACCGATGATGCCGCCGAGCAGCGTGAGGGTCGCGGCCTCGATCAGGAACTGCCAGAGAATGGCGCGCCGCGTCGCGCCGAGCGCTTTGCGCAGGCCGATCTCGCGGGTGCGGCTCGTGACCGAAACCATCATGATCGCCATGACCCCGATTCCTCCCACCATCAGCGCGATACTGGAAAGCACCAGCATGACGAAGAAGAA
>JBLNGI010000128.1:0-4160 GCA_050264615.1 Gemmatimonadota bacterium | reverse complement strand
GGGTACACGACACTCGAACGGGCGGTGGGCCGCCGTTCGGGGGGGGGCCGCGACATCGTGCGCTACGACGTAGAGACCGGCGCGCGGGTGATTCTGGTGCCGGCCGCGCGCCTGGTCCCCGCCGGGGACTCGACGCCGCTCGACATCGAGGATTACACGTGGTCGGCCGACGGGCGCCGGCTGCTGATCTTCACCAACTCGCAGCAGGTGTGGCGCACCAACACCCGCGGCGACTACTGGGTGCTCGACCTCGCCGGCTGGGCGCTCAAGAAGCTGGGCGGGAGTGGCCCCGCCTCGACGCTCATGTTCGCAAAGTTCTCGCCCGACGGCGGACGCGTCGGCTGGGTACGCTACGGCGCGTACAACCTCTACGTCGAAGACGTCGCGAGCGGGACGATCACGCAGCTGACGCGCGACGGCTCGCGTACCACGATCAACGGCACGTTCGACTGGGTGTACGAAGAAGAGCTCGGGCTACAGGACGGCTGGCGGTGGAATCCGGACGGCCAGTCGATCGCCTACTGGCAGCTCGACGCGACCGGCGTGCGCGACTTTCTCCTCTATGACGTCACCGATTCACTCTACGCCTTCACGACGCCCGTCCAGTATCCCAAGGCAGGTCAAACGAACTCGGCGAGCCGGGTCGGCGTCGTCAGCGCGACGAGCGGCGAGACGCGCTGGATCAACATTCCCGGCGATCCGCGCAACAACTACATCGCGCGCATGGAATGGGCGCCGAGGCAGGGACCAGGGAGCCGGGAGCTGGTCATTCAGCACTTGAACCGCCTGCAAAACACGCTCCACGTCATGCTTGCCGACGCGCAGACCGGCCAGGTCCGAACCGTGTTCACGGAGCAGGACAGCGCGTGGGTCGAGCAATTCGACCAGCTGCGGTTCGTGAACGGCGGCAAAGAAATTCTGTGGCTCTCGGAGCGCAGCGGGTGGAGCCAGCTGTATCTGTTCCCGCGCGATGGGAAGTCGCCGCCTCAGGCGGTGACGTCCGGGCAGTTCGACGTGCTCAGCGTGCAGCGCGTCGATACGCTCGGGAAGTGGATCTACTACACGGCGTCGCCGGACAATCCGACACAGCGTTATCTGTACCGGGTGAATTACGACAAGAAGGGTCCGCCCGAACGCGTGACACCCGAGGGTGAGCCCGGGATTCACAGCTACAGCCTGTCGCCGCTGGGACGGTACGCGGTGCACACCTACTCGCGGTTCGGTGTGCCGCCCACCGTCACGCTCATCGCGCTGCCGGGGCGCGTGCTGCGCACCCTGGTCGACAACGCGGCGCTGAAGGCGAAGGTCGCGGGTCTGCGCCTGGGCTCGACCGAGTTCCGGCAAGTGGATATCGGCGACAGCATCAAGCTCAACGCGTGGTTCATCAAGCCGCCGCGGTTCGACTCTACGGCGAAGCACCCGGTGCTGTTCTTCGTGTACGGCGGGCCCGGCTCGCAAACGGTGCTGGATAGCTGGGGTGGACAGAACTACCTCTGGTACCAAATGCTGGCGCAGCGCGGCTACATCGTCGCGAGTGTCGACAACCGCGGCACGGGCGCGCGGGGCCGCGCCTGGCGCAAGATCGTCTATAAGCAGATGGGCGTCGTGGAGACACACGATCAGGCCGCGGCGGCCAAGGTGATTGGGCGCCTCGCGTACGTGGATTCCACGCGGATGGGGATCTGGGGCTGGAGCTACGGCGGCTTCATGACGCTGAATGTCATGACGCAGACGCCGGACGTGTATCGGATGGGGATGTCGGTCGCGCCGGTGACGCACTGGAAGTACTACGACACGATCTACACCGAGCGCTACATGGCTCTGCCGCAGGACAACGAGGAAGGGTACGACCGGGGCTCGCCGCTCACGTACGCGAACCAGCTGCGAGGCCGGCTCCTCATCGTGCACGGGTCGGGGGACGACAACGTGCATTTCCAGAACACGGAGATGATGGTCAACGCGCTCATCGATGCGAACCGGCCGTTTTCGCTGATGGTGTACCCGAATCGCAATCACTCGATTTCGGGTGGGACGACGCGGCAGCACCTGTATTCGCTGTTGACGCGCTATCTCGAGGAGAATCTGCCCGCGACGTCGGCGATTGCGCCCCTCCCCTAGCCTCGCCGCGCTGTTGACGGGGATACTGGCGCTGAGGGCAGCCACCCTCGCCGCCCAGTATCCCCTGGCGCCGTCCCCCGTGCTCGACCTGCACACGCTTGCGCCCGAGTTGCGGCTCAGCGGCTACCTCAGCGTGCGCGCCACCCAGCGCCGCGACACCCTGACGTTCAACGTGAATCGAGCGCGCGTGACGGCGCTGGCGAAGCCCGCCCCGTATGCCGCGCTGCGCATCCAGGTCGATTTTACGGCAACGGGCCGCAGCAGCGGCGATACGGTGCCGGCGATCGTCCTGACCGACGCATACATTCAGCTCGAGCCACCCGCGACATCCCGCGCCGCGGCACTTCATCCCGCGCTGATCGTGGGGCAATTTCGGTCGCCCTTCGCGCTGGAGTTCCTCACGCCGTTTTCGGTGTTGCAGACTGTCAACCGCTCGCTGGTCGTCGATCGCGTGTCCACACGACGCGAAATTGGCGTGCTCGCGCAGCTGCTGGCGACCCGTCACCTGCGGGTTCAAGGCGCGGCCGTCAACGGCGACGGACCGAATCGCCTGACGAACAATGATGGCCGGGCGATGCTGTTCGGGCGCGTCACGGTGTTTCCGGTGGCGCTCCTCAGCGTCGCAGGGAAATACATGGCCGAGGGGAGCTCGCACGCGTGGGGCACGGATGGCCGCTGGATCGGGCACGGGGCGATCGTCGAAGGGGAGTTCATCGCGCGGCGTGGTCTCTTCGCGCCGACGACATCCATCGACTCGCGTGGCGGGTATGTGCTCGCCTCATACAAGGTACGGCCCTGGCTCCAGCCTGCCGTGAAGTGGGAGGAGCTGCACGATTCGCGCACGGCGGGTGGGACAACGACGACGAGCTACGCACGCTACACGACGGTGGGCATCAACGTACTCTCCCGGGGAGAGCGTGTGCGGCTGCTGGTGGATGGGATCTTCAAGCAGGAACAACCGGTGAGCACCGGCAATGAGCTTGTCGCGCAGCTGGTCGCGATCTTCTGAGCCTCGTGCCGATTAAGCCGCTTCGCTCGACGCCTGACCCCCGATTATCCAGATAGACCGAGCCATCCAAGGGGATTACCAAGACCGCTGACGCGCGGCACGTTTGTCGTTGCCAGACGCCGACGGATCGATCGACACCACCACCGCAGGTGTACGATGCGCGGTCAAGTCTTCCCGAAGTCCATCCTTGTCGCCGCATTGCTCTCGGCGTGTCAGGATAATAACGAGCCCAGAACCGGCGCCCTCCGTGTGTTCGTGGTTACAACTGGCGGCGATCTCGATCTGAACGGCTACGTTGCGAGCGTGGACGGCAGCGCGCCGTTGCCCGTTGCGACGAATAGCTCGGTGGTGATCGCCGACCTCCCCAGCGGCAGTCATGACGTCGCGTTGACGGATGTGGCGCCGAACTGCACGCTGAGCGACGACAACCCCCGCGCCGCGGTGGTTGCCGGCGGTGACACGACAGACGTGGGGTTCGCGATTGGCTGCGTCGCCACCGGCGTCCGCGTGACGACAACAACGACGGGGCTCGACCTCGATCCGGACGGCTACGTCGTGTCGATTGACGGCGGGCTGGCGGCCGTTGTGGGCGTGAACGGCACGACGGAGGTCACGCGGCTGGCGGTCGGTAGCCACACGGTCGTCCTGACTGCGCTGGCACCCAATTGTCCCGTCAGCGGGGACACCGTGCGGTCCGTGAACCTCGCGCTCGGCCAAATCGAGCCCATCGCATTCAACCTGACTTGCACCGCGGCCACCGGAGTCATCGAGGTCGCGACGATGACCACGGGCATCGATCTCGACGGCAACGGCTACACGGTTCGAGTCGATGGCGGAACGGCCCGTGCCCTCCTGGTTGGCGCCGTCCTCAGATTCGACCGGTTGGGTGCGGGTGATCACGAGGTCACGCTTGGCGGCGCTGCCGCGAACTGCGCGATCGTGGGTGATACCACACGCACGCTGGCTGTAACCACCGGTGGCATGACGCGCGACACGGCGCGGCTGACCTTCGCGGTCACGTGCGTCGCGGTGT
>JBLNGI010000127.1:0-2910 GCA_050264615.1 Gemmatimonadota bacterium | reverse complement strand
CTCCTGGGTGGCAGGCCTAAAGGCCTGCGCTACTCACACTGACCACGCCGGCGCCGGCCTCGGGGAGGATCCACGCCCGGACCCCGGGGCTGCGCTCGCAGAGCGCGGCGATCTCATCGAGCTCCAACATCATGAACGCCGTCGTCAGCGCGTCGGCCACCGTGGTCGGCGCGATCCGCGGTCCTTCTCCACCGGCGGCGATCTGCGGGCGCGGCACGGCGACCCACGCCGCGAGCCGTCCCTGAACGGGTTCGCCGCGGCTTGGATCAATGATGTGGCCGCCCTTCCGCAGCCCCGACGCGCCGAGCGCGACCTGGCGAGCCGGCATGCGAGCCAACACGCGTGAGGGTGATGCGGGATCGCTCAACGTCAGCGGCCAGCCTTCGCTTCCTGCAGGCGGGTCAAGCGCCAGCACCGAGCTGAATCCTCCGTGCACCAGCGCGCGCGCGAGGCCCCACTCCTCGAGCAGCTCCGCCATGAGATCGACGGCGTAGCCCTTGCCGATTCCGCCGAGATCGAGCCGGACACCTTCTTTCGTCGCGCCCACCGCGAAGTTGTCGTCGTCGAGCTCGAGTGATGCCAGCCCGGTCCCGATCGAGATATCGAATGCCCCGCCCGTCAGATCGAACATGTGACGCGCGATGGTGAGGCACTCGAACGTCGTCGGGCTGACGCGCGTGGTCCGCCCTGCCGCGAGGTGGTTGATGCGCGTGATGTCGCTGTTGGGGAGGAACCGGCTCAATTCCCGCTCGAGGCGGTCGGTCAGATCGAATGCGGCTTGTGCGGCCTGCGCTGCGTAGCCTTCGTCGGGATGTGCGGCGTACACCTCGAAGACCGTGGCCATCGCCTCATGAGAGAAGCGCTGGACCCCGCGGAGCTCGCGACCCCTTTCGATCGCGAGCCCCGCGTCTGTCTCGATTCCGGTTCGAGGCGCGACACCATCACCACGACCGTCCTGCTCGACGGCTCGCTGCACGCGCCCCCTTTACAGCGACCAGCCTTCGCGGTACTGGTGCCGCAGGAACTGGTCTGCGTCCGGCAGGTTGGTGATCTTCATGTTCGGCGCATCCCACATCAGCCGCGTGCCGGGATAGCGCAGCGCGACGTTGCCGAGCAGCACCGACTCGGTGAACGGTCCGGCGTAGTCGAAGTTCGAGACCGCCTGGCCTTTCTGGCGGATCGCGTCGAGCCAGTTCTTCTCGTGGCCGGCGCGCCCGTCGGGCACGCGCGGCAGCGTCTTCGGCGGCCGCTGGAATGAAGTCATGAACGACTCGGGGATGAGCCTCGGGCTTTCCGAGTAGGTTTCGCACCACATCTTGCCCTTGTCGCCTACGAAGACTGTGCCCGACGTCGGCACCGTCCGCTCGGGCTCGAGGTCGTCTGGACGCTCGGGCAGAATCCCGCCGTCATACCAGTGCAGCTTCACGGGCGGCATTTCACCGCGCGCCGGGAAGGACAGATGGATGATCGACGATGGAGGATAGCTGTCGTTGTACTCGACGCGACGGTTCTCGAGTTCGCCAGTCTCGGTCTGCACTCGCAGAACGTTGAATGCCGTGGACGCAATCACGCTCGTCGGCGCGCCGAGCTTCAGGATCGTGAAGGCGGCATCCATGACGTGGCACCCCATGTCTCCCATCGCACCGGCGCCGAAGTCCTGCCACGCGCGCCAGCCGAACGGGTGATATGTCGGATGATAGGGCCGCATCGGCGAAGGTCCAATCCAGAGATCCCAGTCCAATCCGTCCGGAACGGCCGGGGTCTCCGCGGGCCGCGGCATGCCCTGCGGCCAGATAGGCCGGTTGGTCCAGCAGTGCACCTCGCGAATGGGGCCGAGCGCACCCGCGGCGACCCACTCCTGCATGAGCCGCAGGCCCTCCTCAGAATGTCCCTGGTTCCCCATTTGCGTCACGACCTTGTACTTGCGTGCGGCTTCGGTCAGCGCCCGCGCTTCGCTCACCGTGCGCGTCATGGGTTTCTGCACGTACACGTGCTTGCCCAGCTGCATCGCGGCCATCGCGACGACGGCGTGCGCGTGGTCGGGTGTGGCCACGAGCACCGCGTCGATGTCCTTCTGCTTCTCGAGCATGACGCGGAAGTCCTTGTAGCGAGCGGCCTGTGGAAATTTGTCGGGGATGCCGTTCTTCACGATCTCCTGCTGGGCCTTCGCGCTCTCGTCGCAGTCACACAAGGCCACGATGTTGTCGGACTTCGCGACGTTGAAGAGGTTCGAGGTCCCCATGCCGTTCGCGTAGCCGACGATGGCCACGTTCACGGTGTCGCTGGGCGCCTGGAACCCCGCGCCGAGCACGTGGCGGGGCAAAATCGTGACGCCGGCCGCCGTGGCGACCGTCCCCACGAACTCACGGCGGGTCACCTTGGTGGGCGAATTCTTCTCCTCGGTCATGGTGTTCTCCTGGGGCGGATCCGTTCGCGCCAAATGTATCCGATATCGATCACCGCTCGGACAAAATCGGACCAGCGCAGCTTGGATCCCGGCCGATCGTGCCACGTGTCGAGCGCCAGCTCGTAGAGGCGATCGCGGCGGGCAGGCTCGCCGACCGGCACGGGCAATCGGAGGTACCGTGCAATCAGCTCGACGTCGAAGACCCACTCGCTTCGAAAGGGAGCGGCAAACAGCTTGGCCGTCGCGGTGGTGACGCGTAAGATTTTAGCGCCACACTGCGTGTCGTACACAGGCAGGTCGAGGGCAACCGCGGCGGCGGTGGCGAATACCCGACCGCAGTAGTGTCGTGCGGCCTTGCGCTTGATATCGCGCCCCATCAACATCACGCGCGAGCCGAGTACGAATTCGATGTCCGGACGGCCGCGGAGCATCTCGAGAAAGTCGTCGATGGCCGCGAGCGGCGTCGAGAGATCGGCGTCCAGGAAACCCACCAGCGACGGCTG
>JBLNGI010000126.1:0-6004 GCA_050264615.1 Gemmatimonadota bacterium | reverse complement strand
ATGATGCCCACGAGGTCCGCCGCTTCGCGGACTTGCTCGATGATTTCGTCGGGGATCACGCGAACTCCGCCACGGTCACGCCGTGGCCGCCCTGGTTCGACGGGGCGAGCCCGAAGCGCTTCACGCGCGGATCGCGCTTCAGCGTGGCTTGCACGAAATCGCGCAGCACGCCGGTGCCCTTGCCGTGGATGATGCGCAGATACGGGAGATCAGCGAGAATCGCGTCGTCGATCGCGCGCTGCAACAACGGCTCGGCTTCGGCGACGGTCAGGCCGCGTAACGAGACTTCGCTCGACGCGTCCGTCCTTACCCCGGTCCTCACCCCCTGACCCCCTCTCCCTTCGGGAGAGGGGGAACTCTTGCGGCGCCGCAACTCTTCGAGATTCACCCAACCCCTGCTTTGCTCCGCCTCGCCATCGTCGGTCTTCTCGATGGCCTCCTCGACCATCTTGCGGGCTTCCCTGGCGGTCGCTTCGGTTACCGCAGCGCGTGCCTGGGCCAGTGCCGCCTCGACGGTCTTCCGTGCTTCGAGCAGGTAGGCGCGAGCCTTCTCGCGAGCATCCTTATCCAGAGCCTTTTCGCGAGCGCGGACCTCGTGCTCGAGTTTCTCCAGGTCGGCGAGGTGCTGACGCTGCAATTCGAGCTGCGCCGCGCGCGTCTCGAGCTCGGCCGCGCGCGCATCCAGCTCGCGCCCGCGCGCCTCGACCGCCGCCAGCAGCCGATCGAGCGTGCGCTCCGCATCCGGCACCGCGCGCTCCGCCTCAACCAGGACGTCGGCGGCAATCCCGAGCCGCCGGGCGATGGCGAGCCCATAGGAGCGACCCGGCACGCCCTTGAGCAGCCGGTAGGTCGGCGTGAGCGTTTCGGCGTCGAACTGGAGTGACGCATTCACGATCCCCACCGTCTCGGCCGCGAGCTGCTTGAGCGCGCCCAGGTGGGTGGTCGCGAGGGTGATCGCGCGCCGCCGCGTCAGGGTCTTCAGCGTGGCGGCGGCCAGCGCGCCGCCCTCCGCGGGATCGGTGCCGCTGCCGATTTCGTCGAGCAGCACGAGCGAGCCGGCGCCCGCGCCATCGAGAATCTCGCGCAGCACGGCGACGTGCGCCGAGAACGTGGAAAGACTCGCGGCGATCGATTGGCGGTCGCCGATATCGGCAAAGACCTTCGTGAACACCGGCAACGACGAATGCGGCCCGAGCGGCGGGACCACGCCGCTCTGGGTCATGAGGGCGAGCAGCCCGACGGCCTTGATCAGGACCGTCTTGCCGCCGGTGTTGGGACCGGAGACCAGAATCGTGAACTCGTCGGGCATGAGCTCGAGCGTGAACGGCACCGCCTGATCGATCAGCGGGTGCCGGCCATCGCGAATCTTGACGTGCCCCCCGCCGCCGATCTCAGGCACGAACCCGTTCGCCTCGACGGCGTAGCGCGCGCGGGCACACAGGTCGTCGAACGCGATGCACATCTCCCACGCGGCCGCGATCGCGCCACGCTGCGGCCGCAACAGATCCGTCAGCTCGCGCAGCACGCGCAGGATCTCGCGCTGCTCCGCGGCTTCGGCCGCGCGCAGCTCGTTGCCGAGCTCGATCACTTCGGGTGGCTCGACGAACACGGTCGAGCGCGTGGCCGACTCGTCGTGCACGATGCCGCCGACGCGCGCACGGGCGGTGGTGCGGACCGGGATCACGTACCGGCCGCCGCGGATCGTCACCGCGGCATCCGGGGCGCGGTCGGCCTGATCGAGCGCGCCGAGGATCGCGCCGAGGCGATCCATCACGTGCTTGCGCGCCTCGCGGACGTGCGCGCGGGCCCGCGCCAGATCCTTGGACGCGCTGTCGAGAACCTGGCCGTCCGGGGAGATCGAGCGCGCGAGTGCGGTCTCGAGCTCTTTCGGCGGAGGGTCCACGCGCAGTGCAGCCGTGCGGCGGGCGGCGTGCCGCGTGTCGAGCCGCTTGAGATCCGCTGCGACCACGCGCATCGCGGCGAGCGCGACGGTCAGCTCGGCCAGGGGCAGCGCCTCGAGCGCACTGCCCTGGACACCGAGCAGCTCGAGGGTCTGCGCGATATCGGGCACCGGCTCGGCGCGGATCGATTCGTCGCTGATCAGCAGCGCGGCGAGCTCCGCCACCTGCGCCAGCGCGGCGCGGATCGAGTCAGGATCGGTGTCAGGAAGACGGCCGGCGACGCGTGCGGCACCCAGCGGTCCTGCGGCGTGGAGCGCCACGCGCGCGAGGGCCTTGGGGAATTCGAGGGTCTCTAGGACCTGGTCGATGCTTCCAGCTCCTCGCGCACGATCTGGTTGATCACCTTTCCGTCCGCCCGTCCTTTGAACTTCGGCATCACCGCGCCCATCACTTTGCCCAGGTCGCTGGCGCCGCCCGCGATCGCGGCGCGCACCGCGGCGCGGATCTCGTCCGGCGGGACGGCGGCGGGCAGGTAGGCTTCGAGGGTCTTGATCTCGGCGGCTTCCGTGGCGGCCATGTCGGTGCGGCCCACCTTCTCGTACGCCTCGACCGACTCGCGGCGCTTCTTGACGCCGCGCCGCAGCACCTCCACGGTCTCGACATCGGACAGTGAATGGTTGAGCTCGAGTTCCCGGTTTTTGACGTCTGAAATGATGGTGGAGAGGAGGAGGGTGCGCGCCTGATCGCGTTGTTTTCTCGCTTCGGTCATCGCGGCGCGCAGCCGGTCTGCTAAGCTCGGAGCCACCATTTACGCGTAGCGCGGCCTGCGATTCTTGCGGCGCGCCGCGTTCATCTTGCGCTTCTTACGCTCACTGGGCTTTTCGTAGTGACGGTGCTTGCGCAGATCAGCCAGAATCCCGGCCTTTTCGCATTTCTTCTTGAACCGCTTCAGCGCACGCTCAAAACTTTCGTCATCGTGAATGATGACTTCCGGCATAAGGCTCCGTTTTCCTAAGTGGTTAGAGACACACGAACTTAGCTGGCGGTCCCGAGCCGGTCAACCAGGCGGCCAGTGCATCGCCCGGCCACCCAGCAGGTGCAGATGGAGATGAAAGACGGTCTGGCCCCCGTCAGGGTTCGTATTCACCACGACGCGATACCCCTTGGTCGCGATTCCCGTCTCTTTGGCGAGGTCGCGGGCGAACGCCAGCAGATCGCCCAGCATCTTGCCGTCCTTCGCGTCGTTCAAGGAGCCCACGTGTACGGTTGGGATGATCAGCAGGTGGGTCGGCGCCTGGGGATTCAGGTCCTTGAGCGCCAAGGCATCAGCAGTGCGCTTCACGATCGTGGCCGGGATCTCGCCCGCCACAATCTTGCAGAAGATGCACCCGCCGCTCACTCTGCGCCGCCCCCGCCCCCGCCCCCGCCCACGCCCCCGCCCACGCCCCCGCCCCCCCCGCCCCCGCCGCGTCTACGCCGGGGCCGCGGGGTCTCCTCCTCCAGTCCCAGCGCGCGCCTGACCGTATCCCACAGCTTGCCCCCGCCCCCGTGCTCGTCCCGCGGCGGCTGATCTTCGATTTCGCTCAGCTGTTCGAGCAGTTTGCGCTGGTCGGCGGTCAGCTTATTCGGGGTCCAGACGTGGATGCGCACGTGCAGATCGCCGTGCCCGGCGTCGCCCAGCCGCGGCAGGCCCTTGGCGCGCAGCCGGTACGCCATGCCGGTCTGCGTTCCCGGCTCGACGCGCAGGATCGTCTCGCCGAACGGCGTCGGCACTTTGAGCTCGGCGCCGAGCGCCGCCTGCGCGAACGTGATGCCCAGATCGTACACCAGGTCATCGCCGTGACGCTCGAAGCGCGGGTCTTCCTTGATGTCGAGCACCGCGATCAAGTCGCCGCGCGGGCCGTTGCGCGGCCCCGGCACGCCCTGGCCGCGCAGGGTCAGATAATGGTGATCGGCGACGCCGGCCGGGACGTCGATCTGAATCGTCTTCTCGCTTTTCACGCGCCCGTCGCCGCCGCAGCGATGGCACGGGTGATGGATCACCGTGCCTTCGCCCGCGCACGTGGGACAGGGAGAGACGGTCAGAAACTGTCCGAACAGCGACTGCGCCTGGCGCCGCACTTCGCCGCTGCCACCGCAGGTCCCGCACGGCACGGGCCGCGTCCCGGCCCGCGCGCCGCTGCCCGAGCATTCGGGACAGGTCTCGAGGCTCTTGATGCGGACGGTCTTGGTCGTACCGCTCGCGACTTCGGCGAGGGTGAGCTTCAGGCCGACCTTGATGTCGTGACCGCGCCGGCGATCGCGCCCCCCCCCGCCCCCCCCCGCCCCCGAGCCGCCGCCGAACAGACTCTCGAAGGCGCCCAACCCTCCGCCGCCGCCACCACTGAGTCCAAAGTCGCGCATGAACACCATGAGCGCCTCGGACAAATCGAAGTGCATCGAGCTGAAACCGCCGCCGCCACCACCGCGCATGCCCTGGTGCCCATACCGATCATACGCCGCGCGCTTTTCCGGGTCGCGCAACACTTCATACGCCTCGGTGACGAGCTTGAACCGTTCCTCGGACGCCTTGTCGCCGTTGTTGCGGTCGGGGTGGCACTCCATGGCGAGCTTGCGGTAGGCTTTCTTGATATCGGCTTCGGTGCAGTCGCGCGCGACGCCGAGAACGACGTAGAAGTCCTGCTTCATGCTATTCGAGTAGCTCCCCGACGAGTTGGGACGTGTGATTGACGAGCGCGGCGATCTTGTCGTACGGCATGCGCGTCGGGCCCATCACGCCGATCACACCGGTGAGCGGACCAAAGCGATACGTGGACGTCACCAGCGTGAACGTCGAGAGCCGGGTGTCGGCGTGCTCCTGCCCGATGCTGATCGTGAGTCCTTCGCCGCCGCGCGCGGTGAGTGCATCGCGCAGCAGGTCGCGGCGTTCGGTGACGTCGAGCAGCCCCTGGAGCTGCGCGCGGGTGGCGAACTCGGGTTGGCCCGCGAGCGGCTGGGTGCTGCCCAGGTGGACCGGGCCCGCGTGCGCGACCGGCACTTCGAACAGCTCGTCCGCTTCCTGGATGAAGATGTTGAGCAGCTCCGAGGAGCCGGCCTCCGCCGGGGTGGCGTCGCGCAGCCGTTGCGCGAGGGTCGCGCGAATCTCTTTCAGGGTGAGCCCGGCGAGCCGCTCGTTCAGCACGACCGTGACGTGCTGCACCGATTCCGGCGCCAGCTCCGAGCGGACTTCGACGAAGATCGTCCGCACCGCGCCGCTGCGCAGCGCGAGCACCAGCAGCAGGCGCTCGCTCGAGACCTGGAGCAGATCGAGCCGCTCGAGCACCGCCTCTTCGATGGTCGGGCTCACCGCGACGCCCAGCTCGTTGGTGAGCACGCCCAGCACCTGCGCCGCGCGGGACAGAATCGTCTCGACCGCGCTGCGCTGCCCCTCGAGCTCGCCGCGGATGTGCTGCGCCTCGGCGGGCGCGACGAGGGGCGGCCGCATCAGATAGTCGACGTACACGCGGTAGGCCAGGTCGGTGGGAATCCGGCCGGCGGAGGTGTGGGGATGATACAGGTAGCCCTTCTCCTCCAGGTCGCTCATCGTGTTGCGAATCGTCGCCGGCGAGAGCCCCAGCTGGTGCCGCTTGGAAATGGTCCGGCTCCCCGCCGGTTCGGCGGTTTGCACGTAGGTCTCGATCACGGCCTCGAGAACGTGGCGCTCGCGGTCGCTCAACGGAGCTGTCATGGGGTGTCGGTCTGCATCGTGAGTTCGCTCACCAAGGAATCTAATCTTAACCACCCTTCCGGTGTGCACTTAAGACGCCCGTCTCGCGCTGCCACCCAACCATGGGCGGTATGAGGCGGTAGGGGGCGGTAACGGGCGGTAATGGGTAAGCCCTCGTCCGTTCGCAGCGCCAAGTACACACGCTCCAGCTCCCGCTGCTCCGCCGTGAGCGTCTCCTCCGACTCGACCGCAGAACGTCCCTCCGCAACGGCTCCCCGATAGGCCTCCCAGGCGCGGAGGTTCCAGCGCCGGGTCGTGCCGTCGAACGAGTGAGCGGCGGGGCCTAATCCGACGTACGGCTTGCCAGACCAATACGCGGAGTTATGCCGCGAGCGAA
>JBLNGI010000125.1:0-7879 GCA_050264615.1 Gemmatimonadota bacterium | reverse complement strand
CCGTCACGACCGGCGCTGCGACCTGACCGCCAATCGCGCTCGTCAGCATGTGCTGCAGCGGCGACTTGGCCGCCTCGGCGACGGTGAGATCGCCGCGGTCCACGAGCTCCTGCGCCGCAGTCTGATCGCGCGTGAGGCAGCGCAGCGTGCCGTTGCCATGGACGTAGCACCGGCTGTCACCGACCTGGAGGACGTACACGCGCGGCCAAATCCCGATCGCGAGGGTCAGCGTGGTGGCGGGACCGCCCCTGCCCCGCGCCTCCCAGTCGTCGGTGCGGAGCGCGCGGACGGCGGAATCGGCATCCAGGGCCGCGGTGCGCAACGCCTCGATGAATGCCGATTCGTGCCCCGGATCGGCCGCGGCAAAACAGCGCAGCGTGGATTGGACGTACTGGGCGATCGTTTCCACCGCGCGCTGGCTCGCCGCCGCACCTCCCATCGAACCACCCACGCCATCCGCCACAACGGCGAACGTCGCAAACCGGTCACCGCGCAGCAGCAGCTGGTTCATCGCGGGGAGGCTGGTGCCGTGCACCGCGAGCTCGCGATGGAGCGTGCCGATGAGAAAGTGGTCCTGGTTCTCTTTGCGCACCAAGCCCTGGTGCGTGAGACCGAACAGATCGAGCTGATCGTCGCGGGGCTTCAGGTCGGCCGCGAGCGCGGCCGTCACCGCACTGGGGAGGCTCACTGGGCCGCGCGGGGGCGCGTCGCCCGATCCAAACCGTTCAAGGTGCGAACGACTCGGAACAGATCTCCCACATCATAGAAGTCGACGGCGAGGATGTTCGGCAGTTGCCCGCGCTGCTGGCGGCATTGGCGCGCCCGCGCCAGCAACGCGGCATAGGCGTTGACGATCTCGGCATTGGAGGGCCGGGGGGCGGGCGTCGTCTCGATCCAGTTGTTGATCTGGAAGAACGGCGCCGACGCAGGACCGCGATTGGCCCTGCACGAAAAATCTTCAGGCTTGTGGAACGTGTAGGGCGTTTCCTGCATCGCTTCCCACGCGGGGCGCAACCAGGGGACCCCGGGCTTGCCCGATTCAATGAACAGCAGGAGCCGTTGCCCCAGGTCGATCAGTTCGCGCAGGGTCGGCATCGGCCGACTCAGCGATCCCGTGTAGATCAAATCAACCAGCCCGGCGTCCTGAAACAGCCGCGCGATGTCCTCGGGAGGGATGTAGTCCTCGATCCCGATGATCACGACTTCGCCCGGATTCGCCACCATGAATTCGCGCACCCCGGCGAGCGTCGGCTCGACCGGATAGGCGCCCAGCTCGCAGAACCCGTGACAGAAGTAGATACCCGATGGGCCGGTTTCGTGACCGAGGAAGCGCTCGCGAATCCGCAGCGCCGCGGCGGTCGCTTCCGGTCCAAGCGCGCCCTCGATCTTGGCCCGCGAGGTGCCTTCGCGGTCGAAATCGGTGATCACATGCTCACCCGCCGGGACGCCGTAATGCACGTCGATGAGCAGCGCCCGCACCCCGTCCTCGAGCTGACGCGGAATCAGATGGTTCTGATGCGGAAACAGCCAGCCCGGCACCTCGGCGTTTGACATCGCATTGTGCGCGCCGGCGAACACGATCTGGTCCAGGCGACGGGTGCACAAGGCTGCCGATCCGTTGCACACGCTCGCGACACCGGTGGACTCGAGTGGTGCGGCAGGCGCGCGGAGTACGAACAACGCGGTACCGCCCAACGCCAGCACCAACACGACGGCGACCGCGGCGAGCACGCGCCACGCGCGCGCGTCGGGTCGCCCAACGGGGAGGGCGGTCCCGAGCCCGTGCGAGCGCGCCAGCACCAGACGGAAGACCTCGCGCAGCCCCATGTAGACGAGCAGAAGTCCGGTCAGCGCCAGCAGCACGTTCGCGGCCTGGGTGGGATTCACGATCGCGTAGGCTCCGGCCGCCAGAAGGAGAATCGCCCGGACGACTTTGCCGCCGGGACGCAGCGGCTCGGTGAGCCAGCGCCCGAAGGCTCTGATTCGCGTGAGCGGATCGAGTGCCTCGAGCATGGTGGAACCTGCGGAAACCATGACGACACCGATGCACGCCGCGATGACGGCCCCCAGCTTCACCGGCGCGAAATAGGCAACCCAGACGCCGTGCACCACGCCGCGTAGCTCGGGATCGGCGGTGATCGACGCGGCGATCAAACGACCGGCTGGGAGCACGGCGATGAGCGCCAGGGCGACGGCGCCGAACGCGGCGCCCGTCCGTACCAGGGCGTTCTGGCGGTCCGGCGCCACCCAGATGCCCGCGACGAAGGCGGCAAAACCGAGGATCAACATGATCCATGCGGCCCACAACACGCGACCGATGAGACTCCAGATATTGACGAACCGCGTGAACGCCTGCTCCGCTTCGGGAGATGCGAGACTCGCCTCGATGTTCGGCGGGATCTTGCTCGCGAGCTCCGGATTCGCCCGAGCCAGCGCGGAGCGAACCAGGACGGCGACGTCGGGGAGCGACAACACGACGTTCTTCCCCGACTCGAACAGCGAGCGGTGCGCCGCACGGGCCGAGGTTCGCACCACCGCGCGGAACGGCGCCGACGACACCACGGTACCGACCGACGGCTCGATGATCGAACGCACGCTGACCAGATTGGGACGCTGCTCGATGATCGCGTCGGTGATGCGCGCGGCCACGTATCCGGAGACTCTGGGGTCGGACAGGGCGCCCGCGAGGCGCCGGGCGAACGGGTCCGGGCGAATGATCCCGCGCGCCGCGCCCCCCACGATGAACGCCACCCAGATCGCAACGCTGCCGGCGATGAGCAGCGCCACCGAAGTCCGGGCAGAACGGGCCAACGGCATGACAAGAGAATGGGACGCGCCAGCAGCCGCGGGCATTGCCCCAAAGTGCTCTATCCCCTAAGACCGCCGGGGCCACAAGGTTGAGTCATGCGTCGCGATTGTTTGGTGATCTTGTTCGCTCTGGTGGGCTGCGGCGAAGGCTCCGGCCTGATCGGTACCATGACGACGGACACCACGGGCAGCGGTTCCGGCCAGCTATTCGCGACAGTCCAGGTCCAGAACAACGCGTTCTCTCCTGTGCTCGTCAACTTGGCTCAGGCCGGGATCGTGACCTGGGTGTGGAGCGATACCACATCGCAACACAACGTGACGTTCAACGATCCCCTGTTGAGCAGCCAGACGCAGAACTCGGGCACCCACAGCGTGGTGTTTCAGACGCTCGGCACATTCAACTACGCGTGTACGGTTCACCCGGGCATGGCGGGGAGCATCGTCGTTCGGTAATGGCATTGCCTCACTTAGGAGGGAAGGATCTGTGATACGACATCTCGCCCTGGTCACCGTCCTGTTGGCCGCAGCCTGCGGGCCGGACATTACGACGAACCGCGACTCTTCCGTGCCGTTCCCCAAGCAACCGAGCTGGGCCTGGGGGGCACGCGACACGATCAGCCACTACGAGCTGGACCCGGCCGCGCAGAATCCGCTGCTGCACCAGCACGTGCAGGCGGCGATCGAAAACACCTTGCAACGCGAAGGATGGAAGCTGGTGAACGATCCGTCGCAGGCGAACGTGCTCGTGACCTATCACATCGGCATCAAGCGCGAGACGGTGCTGCAGACCACCGTGACCACCTCCGGCGCACCGTCACCCTACTGGGGCGGGTACGGCTGGGGCTACTACGGCGCCCCCAGCTTCTCGACCAGCACGACCACGCCGTACGACTACAAGCAGGGCGGGCTGCTCGTGATCGTGCGCGATCGCGAGTCCGGGAAGGTCGCGTGGCAAGGGCTATTCAAGAAGGAAGTGACCGAGACCGCGCGCGTCTCCCAGGAGAATGTGCAGCGTGCGGTCGACGATCTGCTGCGAGATTTGAAATGAAAACGTGAGCCTTAGAAGGTCCAGCCCACCGTCAGGGTGACGCCGAAGTCGTGACTCGCGCCGGTCCCTGACGGTGGGCGGTTGTCGAGCTTGTCGAACAGTGTGAACCCGGTGATGAAGTCTTTCACGACCTCGTGAGAGACGCTGGCCTGGAAATCGGTGCGGACTCGGCCCAGGTCGGTGAGGTTCGGATAGACCTGCAGGGTGGACTGGATGTCGGACTTGGGCGTGTCGCGGCGATAGAATTCCCACGCCACGCCCAACACCGCTTCCAGATTCGTCGTCGCCGCACTGCCTACGAACTGCTCGTTGGTAAAAGCCACGCCACCCGTCGCGAGCAACGTCGCGCGATTCGTTTGCTTGAGGAACCGGCCCCCGCCGAGCGACAGCAGCACGCGGAGGTCCAGATCGAGTTCCTGGTTCTGCTCGAGCTGGCCGGTCCCACCCAACACGTAGCGGTGGCTCAAGAAACGCTGCGACTGCAGTGCAATCGTATTGCGACTCGTCGGCTCGGCACTTTCCTCACCCTGAAAGTAGGTGCTGAAGCGCAGGCTCATCAGGCGTTTCTGGGTCCGATGTTTGACATTGCCCTCGAGGCTCAGGCTCCGAATCCGGTTGGCCCGTTGGAACGTGAAGCCAAGGGACATACTGCCATCGAGACGCGCGAAAAAGCCCTGCCCGATCGGGGTGATCCGCACGAGTTCGGCCTGGTTCAGCGTATCGCTGAATGTCGAGACTTCGACAATGACCTGCCGCGGCTCGGGCGCGGCCCGGAGCGAGCCGTAGTAGCGATCGCCGGAGGTGGATTCGACTTCGAAGTAGCGCGGGCTGGCGATGCGCAGGATCTTGTCCCACTTGATCGCGAGCGTGCCCATGTCGTCCGTCTTGTACGTGAGGACGTCACGATCGAGGCTCTTGATCTCGCCCACCACCCGGTCGCCGTTGCGCAACACGACGGTGTCGGCCTTTTGACCCCAGAGCGTCGTCGCCCCGAGGAGCGCGATCGTGAATGCGAGAGGGAGCACGCGCACGGCAGCGCCAATCTCATGCGCGGGCGGTCTTTCGGGGCATGGGACGAAAGGGGTACCCCTTCGGGCAATAGCCGGAGCGTCGTCCGGATGGTTTCATGGAGGCGCGTGGACGCGACCCGAGCCCGGCACATCCTGCTTGTAACCACCCTCGCGGGGCTGGCTGGTGCCGCGCCAAGCCAGGCGCAGACGGTGTCGGTCCCCCCCAGTCTCATCCTTCCCAACTACGACCGGATTCCCATCGGCCAGCGCGAAGGCATCGAAGGCGGCGCCTACGTTGCGCGTACCAATGATGCCGCGGCGGCCTGGTTCAACCCGGCCGGTCTGGGGCAGAGCCTCAAGAGTGCGTTGAACGCCAGCGCCAACGCTTACGAGTGGACGAGCATGGAGCTGGAAGGGTTCGGCACGAGCGAGGGACGGTCGCGTATCAGCAGCATCGGGACGCTGCTCAGCTTCGTCATTGGTGAGGATGTGATCCACTCGCGTAACTGGCGCTTTGGATTTGCGATCACGCGGCCCGTCGTGTGGCGGCCGAGCAGCATCGATCTCGGGTTCACCCTGCAGGCCGGCGCTGAGCTGGTCGGATACGCCACCGACGTCGACTTCGATGTCATGATCCCGAGCCTGTCGGCAGCCTACGTCCCCGGCGGTGCCGGCACCGGCAAGCTCCGGCTCGGGGCAGGCCTGGGGATGGCGATTACCACCGTCGGTCAGTCCGTGGACTTTTCGGACCGGGTGACGACGCCCACCGCCGCGTCGGTCGCGGATCTGGATTTCTCAGCCGATGGCCAGGTCTGGCACCTGATTCCGACCGTCGGGTTGCAATGGGACGTCACACCCACCATCGCCTTTGGGACTCGCGTGTCAGCGCCGGGGATGCGGGTGCTGGGCAGCAGCCGGATGCGGCTTCAGAACGCGCGGTACAGCAACGTCGAAGTGCGCGATCTCATCTTCGCCGACCCGGAAGTGACATTGGATTACAAGCAGCCGCTCGAGGCCGACGTGGGGGTCGCGTTCGACGTCTTCCGCGGCGAGCTCGAGGTCGATGTCCACTACTTCGGGGCGCTCGACCCGTACGCGCTGTACGCGAGCGATCTGCTCGGACGGCTCACGATCGACAGCGGCGCGGGACCCACCGTCACATCGGTCCCATTCACGACGACGACGAACAGCGCGCGCTCCGTGGTCAACCTCGCGATCGGCGGCAGCCGTCCCATATCACAGAAAATCCGCGTGCACGTGGGATTCTCCACCGATCAGTCGCCGGTGGACCAGGGCCAATCGATGTTCCGTCAGGTGAACTTGAAACGTTTCACTGGCGGCTTTTCCCTGACCGGGGCACGCCTTTCGGGATCACTGGGCTTTGCGTACTCGACGGGCAGCGGCACGCGCCAGACGCTGGGATCCATTGAAGGCGGGCAGCCGACGACGACCCGGCTGAACGTGAAGGCGGCCCATCTGCTCTTCGCGCTCTCGTACGCCGTCGGCGGCAACGCGCCTCAATAGTCTTTCACCCGGAACTCGCGGTCGAAATGCACAAACTTGCGGGCTTGGTCACACTCACAATCGCTCTGGTCGGCACGGCGCGCGCGCAACGGCCCGCTGCGCCGCCTCCTCCCCCGCCATCCAATTGGCTGTTCGGTCCGCGGCCGGCTCCTCCGGGGACGCAGAGGGCCGATAGCAGCGAACAGCTGGATGTGGTTCCGGAGCTGTTCACGGGGATCACCCTCTCGCCAGCGCAGGCGGCGACGATCGACTCCATCCGCGAGCGCTACATCGTCCAATACCAGGTCTTCACTCCAGGTGTCCGTCCGAATGCCGCCACGCGGCAGCGGGTGCGCGAGCTGGTGCGCCGAGAGCTCGCTGAGGCGCGCGCGGTGCTCACGCCGGAACAACAGCCGGTGTGGGATCTGAACGTCGCCGATGTGCTGGCGCTGCTCGCGTCGGGCATGCCGGAATTGTTTCCCACGATCGCCAAGGCGGACGTGTCGACGCCGGTGTTGAGCGGACCGAGCCCGTTGCTCAACAGTCTGCTCCAGGGCATCGCATTGACACCGGATCAGCGAGTGAGAGTGGACTCGATCCGCGCGCGCTACGGCAGTCTGGCCCCCGTGGTCCCGCTGGGCACCGAGCCGGACTCCGCAACGGTACGACGGATCCGCGACCTGTCGCGCCAGACGCTCGACGCCATCCGGACGTTGCTCTCGCCGCAGCAGCAGCAGGTGTGGGATCGCAACCTCACCCAGGCACTCACCGCGAGCATGCGAGTCGGTCCGTAGGCACCCCCCGTTGGCCCAAAGGGCAATGCCGTCTACTATCCCGCCGCCCGAAGGTTCGGAGGGAGGGCTCATGAAAACCTTGTACTTACCTGGTTTAGCACTGGCCATTGCGCTGGTTGCCGCGCCGGCGCGCGGGCAGCAGCCCACCCCCGCCCCTGCCCCCGCCCCAGCACCAGCGGCCGCGGTGCCGAAGGCTCCTGCCCCCGCACCAAGTCCCGTTCTCGCGGCGCTGCTCGAGGGCATTACCCTAGCGCCGGCGCAGCAGCACAAGGTGGATTCGATCCTGACGCATTTTCGCGCGCAGACACCCCCGATCACGCCAGAGACCGTGGCGGACTCCGCGACGCTGGCTCGGTTCAGAGCGCCGTCCCAGCAGGCACTCGATGGCGTCCGCGCCGTACTGACTCGCGAGCAACAGCAGGTGTGGGATCGAAATGTCGAGCGCGTGCGCGCGGCCACCATGCGCGTTGGACCATAGTATTTCCCCGTTGAAGGAGTCACCCATGCGCGTCATCCTGTTAACCGCCGCCGGCATTTCACTTTTCGCCGTACGACCCGCGTTCCCACAGCAACCTGCCGCCCCCGCCCCGGCGATGGCGGCCGCACCTAGTCCGGCCCAGTCGCTCGGCTTGATCGTCTTTCCGGCGCAGAACCAGACGAAGGAGCAGCAGCTCGCCGATGAGCAGGCGTGCTACACGTGGGCGAATCAGCAGACG
>JBLNGI010000124.1:0-5294 GCA_050264615.1 Gemmatimonadota bacterium | reverse complement strand
GGATTTCTGCGGCGTCGCCTCGGCCGTATGCTTCCGAGACGCGCCACACGAGCGTGCCACTGATCGCAGACTGAAACACCGACGTGAAGCTCGCAAGCGCCAGCAGCGCTTCCCACGTTCCAAACCCTGCCACGCCAAGATGCGCGACGACGATGGGAATCGAGCCCAGCGACAGGCAGGCGGTGACGATTCGCGCGCCGATGATGAGCGCGCTGTTTGTGCGGAATTGCCGCTCGATGTCGGCGCGCGACACCGCCACCGCAACTTCGATCTTCGGGCCCATCTGATTCACGCGGGCGATCCCAACGATCTGCGCGGACCGTCAATCATCGTTCCCCCGCGATCTCCCGCAACATCTCTTCATACTGGTGGCTGATCGATGCGCGCGAATTATGCGCGGCTACGTAAGCGCGGCCGGACGCGGCGCGGCGTCGCCAATGGTCTGGCGCGGCGATCGCGTCGCGCACGGCCTCTGCCAGCGCGTTCGCCGACTCGGGTGGTATTACGACGCCGGCGTCAGCGTCGCGAATCAGGTGCGCGAGATCCGATCGGTGATCCGTCGCCGCCACAACCGGCCGCTCACAGGCCATGATGCGGTAGACCTTGGACGGGATCGCATCGGATCCGGTCGTGGCTGCCTGCGCCACCACGCAGAGGTCCGATGCGCCGTAGATGTCCGGCACCGCCGAATACGGCTGATACGGAATCACGACCAGGTTCGACAATCCCTGCGCCGTCGCACGCGCGCGAAGCGGCTCGGCAAGCATCCCGTCGCCGATCAGCAGCAGGCGGACGTCGCGATGCTCGCGCAGCAGCGCGGCGACATCCACGAAACACTCCAGCCCCTGAGCGGGACCGAGGTTACCGGCATAGCTGACAACGAATTTGTCGTGGACGCCGAATGCGCGGCTGAACGGGTTGTCTTTGGGCCGCGGCGACAGATCGCCGAGATCCACGAAGTTCGGAATGACCACGATCTTCGCCGGCGGCACGCCCTTCTCCAAGAGGCGCTCGCGCATCCGGGGCGCGATGACGGTGATGGCCCGCGCACGGCGATAGACAAACTGCTCCAGGGCATACATCAACCGAATCGCCGCCCGGTTCCTGAGCGCGCCCAGGTTGATCGCGATGTCCGGATAGATCTCCTGCACGTTGTAGACGAAAGGTGCCGATCGCAAACGACCAAGCACCCACGCGCTCACGCCGGCCGTGAGAGGCGGTGACGGCACCAGAATCACGGCAGGTCGTCTGGCCAGCATCAGCGCGGCCACCGTGCTGACGACGTGGAACCAGATCCACGCGAGTAGACGAAGCACGACGCTCCGGCCTTTCCGGGGCATCCATGCGTGGTAGACGCGCATGCCATGGTAGTCGCTCGTCTGCAACAACGGGCCCCACAGCGGCCGGAGCGGCTGCGCGGCCTGGGCGCCGGGATCCTCGTTGTAATGGGGCGTGGTCGTGAAGACGGTGACCCGATGACCGAAGCGCGTCAGGTCGCTCGTCAGGTCCGCCATTACGTGCGCGGTCGAGACGTTGTCTGGGCTGAAGACGAGCGAGAGCAGAACGACGTGCACGACGCGCAGCGCGGCCCTTCAGCGCCCAGCCACGAGCACGCGCCGACCCCATTCCATGTATTCGCGCAACCCGTCTTCGAGATCCACGGAGGGTTGGTAACCGAAGGCCGCTTGGGCGGCGGAGATATCGGCCAGACTGTGGCGGACGTCCCCCTTCCGCGGCGCGGCATATTGAAGCGCCGTTGGCGTCCCGCGGGTCACGAGCTCCGCCAGACGGTTGATCGTGACGCGCGTGCCGCTGGCGATGTTGAACGTCCCCGAGAGACCCGTGGTCAGCGCCGCGCGGAGGTTCGCTCGAGCGACGTCGCGGACATTGACAAAATCCCGCGTCTGCTCGCCGTCGCCGAAGATGACAATCGACTCGCCGTTCAGCACCCGATGCGCGAAGATGGGAATCACGTTGCCGTACGCATCGTACCGCTGGTTGACGCCGTACACATTGAAGTACCGCAGGCAGACGGCTTCGATCGGATAGAGCTTCGCATAGGCGAGACAGAGCTTCTCGCCGGCGAGCTTGGTCGCTCCGTACGGCGTGTCCGGATCGATCGGGTGGTCCTCCCGAATCGGCGGCGTCTTGAGCTCGCCGAAGATGCCGGCCGAGGAGGAGTACACGATTTTCCGGACGCCGCCATGTCGCGACGCTTCGAGGACGCGCAGCGTGCCCAGTACATTGACTTCCGCATCGCGGACCGGATGGTCGATGGACCGCTTGTTCCCGACAGAGGCGGCCAGGTGAAACACGGTGTCGCAGCCATCGATCGCGGTCCGCACCGCCGCGGCATCGCACACGTCGCCCTCGATGAACTCGACCGGAAAGCCTTCGAGGTTGTCGCGGTAGCCAGACGACAGGTTGTCGAGGACGATCACGCGCGCGCCGGTCGTCTGCTGCACCAACTGAGCGACGTTCGAGCCGATGAATCCGGCACCGCCGGTCACCAGTGCTCGTCGGATCGTCGGTTCAATCATGTCCGGGTCATTCCGTCGCGCGCCAGCGATAGTACTACTACCGCGACGACCTGTAGAATAGGCGCACGCATGCCACATTCTGTTCTGATGAGCCGTTAGTCCTCGACGGAACGGCGCGAGTCATGCACGCGAGTACCGCCATCCGACCGCTGATGCGTTGGCTGGGCGGGCGAGTCCTGCCGCCCCTGGCGTACCCAGTCGTGCGTGGCCCGCTCCGCGGCAAGCGGTTCATCCTTCGCGCGGCCGCCGGCGCGGGCGGCGGCGCCAGTGTCTACATCAATGGCGTCGAGCCCCGGACGATGAAGGCCCTGCTCGCGATTCTCGGACCAGCCCAGATTGTGTTCGACATCGGCGCCAACATCGGCTACTACACGCTCCTGGCATCGCAGCAGGTTGGCCCCTCGGGCAGGGTGCTCGCCTTCGAGCCTTTGGTGAGGAACCTTGCGTATCTCCACCGCCACTGCGTGCTGAACCACGCCCACAACGTCACCATCGTGCCCGTCGCCTGCGCAGAGGAAAGTTCGATCGAGCGGTTCGCGGTGGGCGCCGACTGCGCAACCGGCCACCTGTCGAGCGAATCGACTGGGCATCGCGGAACTCTTATCGTGGCGACCACCGCCGTCGACGACGTCGTGAGCGAGACCGGGCTGACACCCGACGTGATGAAAGTCGACGTCGAGGGCGCGGAAGAGCGAGTGCTTCTCGGCGCGGCAAAGACGCTCTCACGCGCTCGTCCCGTTCTGCTGCTGAGCACCCATTCGCCCTCGCTGCGCCGTGCGTGTACGGACTACCTCCTCAGGCTCGGGTACCGGACGCCGTCGATCTGTGATGAAGTCGAGGGCAACACCGAGTTGTTGTTCATTCCTGCCGAGCGCCGGCCGCAGGCGCCCGCACTTGCCTACGACGCATGATCCGCTCACGCAGACCGGAAGCGGGACATTGCGAATAGGGCTCAACCTGCTGCACGCCCTGCCGGAAATCGGCGGCGGTTGGAACTACATCAACAGTCTGCTCGCGGCGCTCGGGCGTGAAGACCGGACCAATGAGTTCATCGCCTTCGTCACCGACCACAGCGCCGTGCTCGTGCCTCCGCTGCCCAATTTCCAGCGAAGGGTGATTCCTCTGCGAGCGAGGATGCGGTCGCTGCGAGTGTTGTTCGAACACACCGCGCTTCAGGCCCTCGTGCGGCGCGAAGGGGTGGACTGCCTGCATTGGTTTGCGAACGTGGACGGGGTGCTGAACGCCGCGCCTGCCGTCGTCACGATTTACGACCTGCAGCCGTTTCTGGGTTACGTTCAGCTGCCTGCGATGAAACGGAACTACCTTCGCTGGCGGATGCGCGCGGCCGCGAGAGACGCGGCGATGCTCCTTCCGATGTCGCACGCGACAGCCTCCGATCTCCAGGCGCGACTCGGCGCAGATCCGCAACGGATGACGGTCATCCCGCCCGTGCTGGAAGCTGCCTTCGCCCCGCCGGCGCAGTCCGCTGTCGACCATTGCCGTGAGCGCTACGGGTTGCCCGCGCGGTTCTGGCTGTACGTGGCGCACATGTATCCGCACAAGAACCACACGCGGTTGCTCGAGGCGTATCAAGCGCTCAAACGGGACGTGCCGGAGACCTGGCCGCTCGTGCTCAGAGGCGATCCACAGCCGGGAGGGCCGGATGTAGCGGCGGTCGTGGCCCGGCTGGGACTGACGTCGGACGTCCTCGTGCTTCCGTGGCTGTCGTCGGACGATCTGCCGGCACTGTACGCTGCTGCCGAGGCCGTTGTGTTCCCGTCGATGCTCGAAGGCGCCGGGCTCACGGTCCTCGAGGCGCAGGCGTGCGGGTGTCCGGTGGTCGCGTCGAGAATACCGGCGGTTCAGGAGTTCGCCGGCGAGGCTGCCGCGTATTTCAATCCCGTCGACGTGGCCGACATCCACCGAGCCATGGTGGCAGTGAGCGCCGAACCTTGCGGGCGCGCCCGTCTACAAGAGTTGGGACTGGCGCGCGCACAGACCGTACGGGCGCAGCCGGTCATTCGGCACCTGCTCGGCGCCTACGAACGAGCCGTCTCGAACGGGCGCACGAAGAAAGTCGGTACCAGAATCTGAGGTACCCGCGCGGTGCCCCGAGTGGTCAGTCGATGTTGGCCAGCGTTCGCCGCGCGCCCGCCCGCCGTCGCGACGCGACCACCCACTCGACCGCAAACGCGACAAGCGCGACTCCGACCGCCGGCCACGCGAGGGCGGGACGCCGATACGCCGCCCCACCCAACACCGACAGCACGAACCCCGCCCCCAACAGCGCGGTCACCGCGGCCGCGTGCGACCGTCCCGGCTCGACGAGCTGCTGGTACGCGTGATCCCGGTGCGCGGCGCCGATCGTCGCGCGCTTTCTGCCGCGGACCGCGAGCGTCGCAACGGGGTCGAGCAGGAACAGCGTCATGCTGATCGCGACGAGGAACACCAGTTGCGGACGCGCGTCGGCAGGACCGGCCAGCGGCAGACTCGCCAGAAGGAACCCGAGAAACGCGCTGCCGACATCACCGAGAAAAATCTTGGCTGGCGACCAGTTCCGCGTGAGAAAGGCCGCCGTCGCCGCGAGCACGATCAGCGCGAATCCCGCCGCCGGCTGCGGCCAGAGCGCCCACGTGAGCGCTCCCAACGAAATGACGGCCTGTCCGGCTGCGAGGCCATCCACGCCGTCCATGAAATTGAAGAAGTTCGTCACGCCGACGATCCAGATCACGACCAGTGCGGTGCCGGCGAGCC
>JBLNGI010000123.1:0-31515 GCA_050264615.1 Gemmatimonadota bacterium | reverse complement strand
CGGCGGGCATCGCCACGGACCCCGATCAGCTGGGCACGCCGTTCCTTCGCGCAGAAAAGCTCATTGAGGTGCCCGATCCGCTGCGCTATCAGCTCCGCACGCTCGTGGGGCTGATCGGGGGACGGTACGCGATGATTCCGACGGGACTCGTCTACCGCCGCCGGCCCGGCCGCACCGACGCGACAGCTGAGCTGTCGATCGTGATGGTCGACACGCGGGTCGGACGAATTGGCTGGCGCACTGTTGCCCGCGGGGACGGCGACGATCCCTGGAGCGCGCTCACGAAAGCGGTCAAGAGTCTCACGCCAGGCCTGCCTTGAGCGACGCGAAAGGTCTGTGACCAAACGCGAGGCCACGCTGATCCCGGGAGACGGGATCGGGCCCGAGATCACGGCAGCCACGCTCGAGGTTCTGGAGGCGCTCGGCGTCGCATTCGAGTGGGATGAGGAATACGGCGGCATGTCGGCCGTCGAGAAGGCCGGCACGCCGCTCCCGAACGCCACGCTCGATTCGATTCGCCGCACGCGCCTCTGTCTCAAAGGTCCGCTCACGACACCAGTCGGCGGCGGCTACCGGTCGGTCAACGTCGCGATGCGCCAGGAGTTCGACCTTTACGCCAACGTGCGGCCCACGAAGACGATCGTGCCGGGCGGCCGCTACGAGCATGTCGACCTCGTCATCATTCGCGAGAACACCGAAGGGCTGTACGTCGGGCTCGATCACACGTTCAAGATCGGCGGCGACCGCCGCGCGCTGGCGCAGGCGATGTCGATCGTCACCCGCGACGGCAGCGAGCGCATCGCGCGGTACGCGTTCGAGTACGCGAAGCTGCACGGCCGCAAGAAGGTCACGATCGTGCACAAGGCCAACATTCTGAAGGCGACGTCGGGGTTGTTCCTCGAGGTCGCGAAGAGGGTCGCCGAGCAGTACGCGGGGCAGATCGATTGTGATGACAAGATCGTCGACAACACCGCGATGCAGCTCGTGATCAAGCCGGAGCAGTTCGACGTGATCGTCACGACGAACCTGTTCGGCGACATTCTGTCCGACGAAGCGGCGGGGCTGATCGGCGGCCTCGGGCTCGCGCCCGGCGCCAACATCGGCACGCATGCGGCTATCTTCGAGCCCGTGCACGGCTCGGCACCGGACATCGCAGGGAAGGGGGTCGCCAATCCGTCGGCGCAGCTGCTGGCGGCGGCGATGATGCTCGATCATGTGAAGGAGCTCGACGCGGCGCAGCGGCTGCGCGGCGCGCTCGAGGCCGCGATCGTGCAGGACAAGGTCCGCACGCCGGACTTGGGGGGACGTGCTTCTACGGCCGAGTTCGCCCGCGCCGTGGTCCAGCGGGTTCGGTCCTAGTCATCCGTGCGCGAAATGTGGCGCGGACACCGCCGGCATCGCGATCGGGGGGTTGTGCGGCATTTGCACCCGGCTGCTCAACCGCCGGGCGATGCGCGTGGCACGTCTGGTCTCCCTCGGCACGACCGTGCCCCTCGCGGTGTATGTCGGCATGGCACTGCCGGTGGAGCGGACGGCCCGTCTGGTCGGGGCGGCGTGTGTGCTCCTGTGGTACGTGTTGACGTATCAGATCGCCAAACGCGTGACACTGGAGTTCTTGAAATGAAGCTATTGGCTATTGGCTATCGGCTATTGGGTGCTGTGCTGCTCATGGCAGCGCCGCTCTCGGCACAGACGTCACTTTCCATTTATAGAGACGGCAGGGTCGTCGTCCGAAGAACGCTGCCGCAGGCGCTGCAGCAGGGGCGCAACTCGCTGACGCTGCGGCTGGAGGCGCTCGATCCGGCGACGCTGTTCTCTCCGGATACTGCTGTGTCTGTTAGCTCAGCGACCGTCCGCTATCCGAGCACCTCAACCGACGCCCTGGCGCGCGCGGTCGGGCAAACGCTCTCCTTCGTGCGGGCGAAGGGCGACACGATTCGCGCGACCGTCGTGCGGGTGGATCCGCCCCAGTTCAGGCTGTCCGACGGGCGGCTGCTGCTCAGCCCACCCGGTGAGCCTCTGTTTCCGGCGGAGCTGGTGAGAACGACCCCCGAGGCAGAGCTGGTGCTCAGCGCGTCGCGCGCGCGACAACGGACCGAGCTGGCGTACGTGGCAGAGGGCCTCATGTGGGAGGCGCTGTACCAGGTGATCTTGACCGGCGCGCGGGTGCAGATCTCTGGAACGGCCACCGTGACCTCACAGGGGCTACGCGCCGACAGCGCCGAAGTGCAGCTGGTCGCAGGAGCGATTCAGCGGGCGCGATCGAAAGGCTACGCCGTGGACGAGGCGCAAGTAACCAGCCGTCGCGCGGGCCTCGCCCTGCAGGACGGGGTAACTACGGAACAGGCCGTCGGCGAAACGCACGTGTACCAGCTCTCTGGCCGCCTCACGATCGAGCCCAACGTTCCCGTCACGACCGCACTGTTTCCACGCAGCTCGGCACCGGTCACTCAAGAACTGATCGTCCCCGGTGTGCTGCCGTGGCGCGGATGGATCGGACAGAATCCCGAGCCCAACCGCGTGCCGGTGCAGGTCTGGTACACGATCAAGCGCGCCGCCAAGACGCCGTTCGGTGACCGTCCGCTCCCGGCCGGAACGGTGCAGCTGTATCAGGCCGATGCGAGTGGTCGCGTGCAGCTCATCGGCGAAGCGGCAAACGATCACACCGCGCCGGGCCGCGACTTGCGCCTCCAGTCGGGTGACGCGTTCGACATCACGGCCGAACGTGTGCAGACAGACTACAATCAAGAGCAGCTGCCGCCGGCGCGTCGTGGACTCCCGATTCGCCAGCGCGTCACGGCGGCGTATCGAGTCACGATCGCCAACGCGAAGGACCAGGCGGTGACGGTGGACGTGCGCGAAGCGCACTTCGGAGATTGGAAGATCATCGAGAGCAGCTCGCCGGCCGAGAAGCTATCGTCCAGCGAAACGCGCTTCCGCGTAGCGGTCCCGGCAAAGGGAGAGGCCACGTTGACCTACACCGTGCAAATCGAGCAATGACCTGTCAGATCGCGCATATCGGCGATATCCATTTCGGTGGCGTCGCCGATATCCCCGTCGTCGAGGCGCTGGAGCGAGCCCTGCCCGATCTGCGGCCCGACGCGATCGTCATCGGCGGCGATCTCTCGCAGCGCGCCCGCCACGGCGAGTTTCAGCGCGGGCGCGCATTCGTGAATCTCCTGCGTGAGACTGCCCCAGTGCTCGTGATTCCCGGCAACCACGACGTGCAGTGGTGGCGCCGGCCGTTCATTCCGTTCAGTAAAGACGTCGTATACGGGAAGTACCGCACCTATTTGGGCCCAGAGCTGACCCCGACGTTGACGATTCCGGGGGGCGCGATCATCGCATCCGCGCTGACCGCCCACGGTGTCGCGTGGGGATCGCTGACCACTCGACTGCGCGATATCGCGGTGAAGGGCCATCTCCCCAAGAAGGAGATCGAGCGCGTCCAGGGCGTCTTCGCCGGCGCGGACGCCGGGCTGCCACGCGTCCTCGTCCTGCACCACAACGTGCTGCGTGGCGAGCTGTCGCAACGCATGGGCCTCTCGCGTTGGCGCACCGCCCAGAAGCGGATCGTCGCCGCGGGCACCGACGTCGTCCTGTGCGGGCACGACCACCAGGAAGGCGCCGAGATGCTCGACGGCAAGGTCGCGGTTTCGACCGCTGGCACGCTGTCGACGCGGGCGCGGGGCGGGCGACCGGTGTCCTTCAACTTCGTCACGATCGATCCGGCGGCGGTTCAAGTAACGTTCTTCCGGTGGGATGCGGCAAAACAGCGTTTCCAGCCCTCCGATACCGCTGCGTTCGCCCGTCAAAAAACGTCCCAACTCGAGCCACAAGCCGCTAGTTAAGACGCCAAGACGCCAAGTTGCAAAGTGGTCTCAAGACGCCAGCTTGTAGCTGGGCGTGCGACTGTCACTGGCACTTGCAGCCACGTGTAACTTGGCGTCTTGGCGTCTTCACTCGGAGCTTGTAACTAATGGCTGGGAAGTTTCGAGGAGTCGATTTTTATCAGACCGACGCTCTCCTTTCCGAAGAAGAGCGCGCCATCCGTGACACTGTGCGCGAATGGGTAGATGAACGCCTGATGCCGGTGATAGGAGAGGCTTACGTCGCCGGCAAATTTCCCAAACAGCTCATCCCGGGCATGGCCGAGCTCGGCCTGTTCGGCGCGAACCTGCCGGAAGAGTACGGCTGCGCGGGCCTGAACAACGTCGCCTATGGGCTCATCATGCAGGAGCTCGAGCGCGGCGATTCGGGTGTGCGCTCGTTCGCGTCGGTGCAGGGCGCGCTCGTGATGTACCCGATCTACACCTTCGGCTCTGAAGAACAAAAGAAAGAATGGCTGCCGCAGATGGCGAGCGGGAAAGTGATCGGCTGCTTCGGACTGACCGAGCCGGATTACGGCTCCAATCCCGCCGGCATGATCACGGTCGCCAAGGAGACCAAAGACGGCTGGGTCCTGAACGGCGCCAAGATGTGGATCACGAACGGCTCGACGGCACAGGCGGCGATCATCTGGGCCAAGACTGGAAAGAACGACGACGTGGATTCCATCCGCGGCTTTATTGTTCCGACGGACGCCAAGGGGTTCTCCGCGAAAGATCAGAAGGGCAAGCTTTCGCTGCGCGCGAGCGACACGAGCGAGCTGGTGCTGCAAGACGTGCACGTCCCCAAGGACGCCCTCCTTCCGACATCAGGCGGGCTCAAGTCTCCGCTCATGTGCCTCACCGCGGCCCGGTACGGCATCGCCTGGGGCGCGGTCGGCGCTGCGATGGCGTGCTACGACGAAGCCGTCAGCTACGCCAGACAACGCGTCATGTTCGGAAAGGCGATTGGCGGATTCCAGCTGCAGCAGGCCCGGCTCGCCGACATGCTGACGGAGATCACCAAAGCGCAGCTGCTCTGCGTCCAGCTCGGCCGGCTCAAGGATGAAGGGAAGTCGACCCCGCAGCAGGTCAGCCTCGCCAAGCGCAACAACGTGAGCATGGCGACCGACATCGCGCGCGAGACTCGTCGCCTGCTCGGCGCGAACGGCATCCTGGCGGAATACCAGGCGATGCGTCACCTCGCAAACCTCGAATCGGTGTACACCTACGAGGGCACCCACGACATCCACACCCTGATCCTGGGCCAGGAGATTACGGGGCTTTCGGCGTTTAACTGACACGTGGGGGTGGAGCAGACGATGTGCTTCATGGGTATATAGCCGCGGGAGGCCCCACCATGCTCTCTGTCCTCGCCTTTTCACTTGTTGTTAGTGCTGCACTGCAATCCGATTCCATCCGGCAGGCCATCAAACTCGCCGAGCGACAGACCCAGCGCGCCCCGCGCGATCCGCAGGGCTTCATTGCGTTGGGGGACGCCTATGCCCAGCGTATGCCGGCCGGTCGCTTTCGCGCAATCGAGGCGTATCGAACCGCGGTCCGGCTCACCCCCAACGATCCATTACCATCGTATCGCATCGCGCGGATGGGTTTGTGGTTGGGTGGCGACGACGGCGAGCGGATTGCCCGAGAAGCTCTCGAGCGCGTGATCACGCTCGACCCGCTCCATGAAGACGCCTGGGAGCTGTGGTTGACCGTGTACCGCAATTCCGGCACCCGGCGCAAGATGGTCGCTCGCCTCGCGCCGCACCGCGAGCTGCCGCTCATCAAGGTTCGCATGGCCCAGCTGCTGATCGAGGAAGAGGACTTTGCCAACGCAGATCGTCTCCTCGATTCGGCCTTGGCGACGGACTCGCTGCGTACCGAGTGGCTGGCGCTGCGAGCGCAGAGCGCTTTCGAAGCGGGCGACACTGCTGCCGGCAACGCCTATTACCGGCGAGCGCTCGCCCGAGCGGGGACGGACTCCTCAGATTTCCTATGGCATCAGGCGATCGGCATCGCCACGCCTGCCGAGTTGCGCGCCTGGCCCGCCGTTGCCGCGCAGTTGAAGAGCGGCTGGCTCGCGAGTTTTTGGGCTCGCAGGAACCCGAATCTCTTTGCGGGCATCAACACCAGAGTTGCCGAGCACTTCGCGCGCTTGCGCTATGCCCGCAAGCATTTTCCGCTGCTCCATCCACTTGTCTCCTACCATCGCACCGCCCTGGCGCGGGCGCTCAACCTCGAACCCTCGATCGGCGAGCGCGCGTTCAACATGCGCTGCGAGGTTTACAAGGAGCTTCCTCCGTCCTCCGGCATGCACATCCAGCTGCCGGGTGTGAGCAGTCGGGCCGAGGTCGCCCGTACCAGCATGGGAGGGCTGTCGCATCTCACGCCGGAGGAGTTGGGCGACGCCAAGGCCGCGACGATGACCGCTGTGAAAACCGGAGCGCCGATCCCACCCAGGCTGCGGCAGATCATCGACAAGGAAGGGCTGTCGGCGTTCTCACCAACGATCTATGTGGCGCTCGGCATGGACCTGCGCGAAGTCGACTCGTCCGCTGCGCGCGTCGGCTACAATCTGGCGACGGGTCTCGATGATCGCGGGCTGATGTATCTGCGGTTCGGGCCGCCCGGTAGGTTGTCGCTGGGGGGTGACAACAGCGCTGACCCACAATGCGCGTCGAACGAGCTCGAGCGCTGGCGCTATGCCGAGTGGGGTGAGGTCCGATTCGCGCGGCCCAGCGCATTTTCCAAGGGCCTGCGCACGACGCCGGAAATGGTGTTCCGGCCGATGAACGAGCGGCAGTTCGAAGCGATGAAGGTCGGGCTGACGCGCGACGCGACCTCCGAGCCGGCTCCCCTCGACTTCGGCGTGTGGTCGGCCCAATTCCGCAACGCCACAAATCAAAGCCTTGCGGACATCGTTGCCGTCACGACTCGCGGGGCGATTGCGGCCGCGCTCGTGGCCGAGACCGGCGGTCCTCGCGACGTGGCGCAGGCTCTCGATGGTTACGCGGTTGTCTCGGCGCCGCCCGGCCGCTTCGTGCTGTTAGTCAATGCCCGTGACGCCGACACGCTGGGTCGACAGACGCTCAGTCTCCGCGTGCGCGAGTTTGGGAGCGAAGCGGCGGTCTCCGATCTGCTGATCGGCGTGCCCTGGAATAGCGAGGACGTCGACCGGAACACCATGTTGCGCCATCTGCGGCGGGATCTCACGTTCCGCGCCGGCGAGAGTGTGCGCGTGTTTGCGGAGCTCTACGGCCTGCGCGACGGTCCGAACGGCCGCGCGTATCGTGCCACCTACCGGCTGCTCAAGACGGACCATCCTGCGCGTGATATCGCGCGGTCGGACTGGGACAACGCAGTCACGTTCGAGTTTGATCGCGGCCCGCGGACGGAGACGCCCGCGCAGCTCGAGACCATCGTGGTGGAGCCGCGTTATTTGCCGCGTGGAACCTATCTCTTACGACTCGAAGTTCGCGACAATGTCGCAGCAGCGATGCTCGGCCGCTCGACCATTGCGCTCGTTGTGCGCTAGTCCAGTAGCTTTAGAAGAAACAAGGAGTGAGCGGCTTCCGTCATGACAGCCATGGTTCTTCATCTCTTACTGGCGCTTGCGCAAACGCCCCAGGCGCCAGGACTCGTCGATATCCGCGATCTCGGCCCAAGTCAGTATCGCATGAGCGCATTTGTCCTCGGCGCACCCCAGGACCTCAAGATCACGGCTGTGGGGGCCGAGCCGTGGCCCGACCGGTTGCGCAGTCGCGACGATGAGCACTGGCAGGACGACGAGCAGACCACATGGCCCGCTGCGGCCTGGATCCTCGATGCGCGGACCCGGGAAGTCGTCTGGGATCTCCGCTCTGTGGACACGCGCCGCGATGCGAACGGGCTGCGCCGCTTCTCCGGCACGGTCCGCCTCCCCGCCGGCACGTACGAAGCCCATTACGCCTCCTATCCTGCGTCCTCGATCGCGTTCAACGGCGAAATCAACTACAGCCTCGAGGACATCGTGCGGCTCGGCCGCCGCGCCAAATCCGGCGGCCCCTATGTCGAGAAGGGGCTGGTCAAGGAATTCGCCTTCCGAATCACGGGGGACGGGCGCAGGGCGTCATCTGCAGAGCTCGAGGCGGCACGCTCGGCGTTCACCGGGTCGGCGATCGCGAGGCTTGTGCCCCATCCGAATGAATCGGCGCGCAAGGGCTTTGAGATCACGCGGCGGACCGACGTCGAAGTCTATTCGATCGGCGAGTTGAGCATCGATAAGGAATACGATTACGGCTGGATCATGAACGCGGACACGCACCAGCGCGTCTGGGTGATGTCGTTCGCCGATACAGATCCCGCGGGCGGGTCGGCGAAGAACCGCGTCGCCCACGAAACGATCCGGCTGAAACCAGGCCGGTACGTCGCGTATTTCGTGAGCGACGAATCCCACAACCCGGACGACTGGAGTCGCGTCCCCCCGACCGATCCCGAATTCTGGGGACTCACGCTCCGCGTCACGAATCCCGCTGCGCGCGCCGCCGTGAAGCCGTTCGACTATCAGCCCGTCCCCGAGGGACAGACGATCGTCTCCATGATCGGCGTGGGTGACGACGAGACGCGCTCGGAAGGCTTCGTGCTGAAGCGGCCCCTGAATGTCCGTATTTATGCCATCGGGGAAGGGACGTCGGATCTGGTCGACTACGCGTGGATCTTCGATGCCGAGCATCATAAGCGCGTGTGGACGATGAGTCTGGACAACACGGTGCACGCGGGTGGAGGTGAGAAGAACCGGCTGTTCGACGACACCATCCATCTCGCGCCCGGCAGCTACATCGTGTACTACCGCAGCGACGGCTCGCACTCCGCGAGCGATTGGAACACGGCGCCGCCCGCGGAAGCGAAGTATTACGGCGTGAGTGTGTTCCCGGCGAACCGACGGTTGAATCGGGCCGACATCGGACCGTTCGTGCGTCCCGGGCGAGGCACCGGCGCTCCCGTGGCGGAGCTGACGCAGATGGGCGATAACGAGGACGCCCGCAAGACATTCGAGCTCCGGCGCGCGACGACCCTGCGTGTCCTTGCCGTGGGCGAGGGCCGGGACGGCGAGATGTTCGATTACGGGCGCATCGAAGACAGCAACGGCAACGTGGTTTGGCAGATGCGATACGACGAGACCGAGCCCGCGGGCGGGGCTGAGAAGAACCGCCTGTTCGACGGCGTGATCACACTCCGGGCCGGAGCCTACGTCCTGCGCTACAAGTCCGACGGCTCGCACTCGCACGCCGACTGGAACGACAACCCACCCGACGATCCCGAGAGTTGGGGCATCAGCGTGTTCCGAACGGGGACCCGCTAGCGTAGCTTTCGGGCCTTATGAAAATCGCGGTGTGCATCAAGCGCGTTCCCGATTCGGAAACGCGGGTCAAAATCGGTGTGGACGGCAAAAGCCTCGACGAAGCCGGGGTGAAATTCGTGATGAGCCCCTATGACGAATTCGCCGTCGAAGAGGCGCTGCGTCGCAAGGAACAAGCCGGCGCCGGCGAAGTCGCGGTCCTGTGTCTCGGTCCCGCCGCGGCCCAGGAGACGATCCGCACCGCGCTCGCCATGGGTGCCGACCGCGGCATTCTGCTGCAGGCCGAAAAGATCCCAGCCGACCCGTTCGAAGTCGCCAAAGCAATCGCCGCCGAGCTGAAGAGCACGAGCTGGGACCTGATCCTGTTCGGCCGCATGGCGATCGACGATTACAACCACCAGGTGGGTCCGCTCGTCGCCGAGCTGCTCGGTTTGCCGTGCGTGACTACCGTCTCGCATCTCGAGATCGAAGGATCGAAGGGGGTCGCCGAGCGCGAAATCGAAGGCGGTATCGAGGTCGTCGAGTTTCCCCTCCCGGCCGTCCTGACCGCCGACAAGGGCCTGAATGAGCCGCGCTATCCCGCGCTCAAGGGCATCATGGCGGCCAAGAAGAAACCGCTCGAGGTGAAGCCGGTGCAGGTCGGGCGTGGCAGCCTCGACGTCGTCGCGCTCACACCGCCGCCGGAGCGAAAGGAAGGGCGGATCGTCGGGGAGGGCGTGGGCGCCGTGGCGGAGCTGATCCGCGTGCTGCGCGAGGAAGCGAAGGTCCTATGAGCAAGGTCCTCGCGGTGCTCGAGCAGCGCGACGGCACCTTGCGCAAGGTCTCGTTCGAGGTCGTGACGGCCGCCCGACGCCTGGGCCCGGAGGTTGATGCGGTCGTCTGCGCCGCCGGGGCGGGGCCCGAGGGATGCGCCACGGCGGTCGCGGAGCGCGCGAAGTCGTACGGCGCCGTGGTGTTCGCCGCGACCGCGACCGGCAAGGACCTCGCGCCCCGGGTCGCGGCAAAGCTCGGCGTGGGCGTCGCGGCGGATGTCACCGATCTCGCCGTCGAAGGAGACGCGATCGTTGCCACGCGGCCCGTGTACGCGGGCAAGGCGCTGCAGAAGGTCCGTGTGCTCGGGAAGCCGGCGGTCGTATCGGTTCGGCCCAACGTGTTCACCCCCGACGCGCAAGCGTCCCAGGTGAAGCCTGAGACCCTCGCCGTGGCAGCGCCCGGACGCGTGGTCGTGCGCGAGATCAAAGCCGCGCCGGCGGGGATGCTCGACGTCGCCGAGGCGCAGATCATCATTTCAGGCGGCCGCGGCTTGAAGGATCCAGCCAACTTCAAAGTGCTCGAGGAGCTCGCCAAGGCGTTCGGCGGGCGGGCCGCGGTGGGCGCTTCGCGCGCCGTCGTTGATGCGGGCTGGCGCGCCCATGCGGACCAGGTCGGACAAACGGGAAAGACCGTGAGCCCGTCACTCTACATTGCCGTCGGCATCTCGGGCGCGATCCAGCATCTGGCCGGGATGCGGACATCGAAAGTCATCGTCGCGATCAACAAGGACAAGGACGCGCCGATCTTCAAAGTCGCGGACTACGGAGTGGTCGGAGATCTCTTTGAGATCGTTCCGAAGCTGACCGAGGAGATCCGCAAGCTGCATGGCTAAGATCGTTCCCGCCCGCTACCAGCCGCCCCTGCCACTCGACAAGCTCATTCTGAAAGACGGCACCGAAGGTGCCGGCGACCGCATGGAGCTCGACGTCGTAATCGTCGGAGCTGGTCCGGCGGGACTCGCGTGCGCCATCGAGCTGGCCCGCCTTGGGAAGGCGGGCGGGATGGAGCTCAACATCGGGGTGCTCGAAAAAGCCGAGGCACTGGGCGAGCATTCGCTGTCGGGCGCGGTCGTGAATCCGCGTGCGTTCCGGGAGCTGTTCCCGGATCTGAAAGACAGTGATTTCCCGTTCAGGACGCCGGTCACCAAAGAAGCGGTCTATCTCCTGACTCCTGGCGCCAAGATCCGTCTTCCAACGCCTCCCACGATGCACAACCGCGGTTACTACGTCGCGTCGCTGTGTGAGATCGTTCGCTGGCTCGGGGCCAGGGCCGAGGAGCTCGGCGTCAACCTGTTCACGGGATTCCCGGCCGCGCAGCTGCTGGTGCAGGGCGAGGCCGTCGCCGGCGTCCGGACGGCGCCCGCAGGGCTCGACCGTGCAGGCAACCCCACCGCTGGTGGGACGGGTGGGGCCGCGAACGATCTGGTCGCGAAGGTGACCGCGCTCGCCGAAGGGACGCGCGGGTTACTCGCGCAGGCGTGGTGCGAATGGCAGAACGTTCCGTCGGAGAATCCCCAGATCTTCGCGCTCGGCGTGAAGGAGATCTGGGAGACCAAGCACTCACTCGATCGCGTGATCCACACGCTGGGCTGGCCGCTGCCCAAAGACGCCTTCGGCGGAAGCTTCGTCTATCCGCTCGGGCCGAATCTGATCGCGCTCGGCCTGGTCGTGGGGCTCGACTACCGGGATGCCGCGCTCGACGTGCATGCCCTCGTCCAGCGGTTCAAGCGGCACCGCCTGATTCGCGACCTGCTCGCCGGCGGCGAGCTGGTCGAATGGGGCGCCAAGACGATTCCCGAGGGCGGCTTCTACTCGTTGCCGGCCCAGCGCTCGGGTGAAGGGGTGGTCGTGCTGGGCGACGCCGCCGGGTTCGTCGATGTGCCGTCACTCAAGGGCATCCACTACGCCATGCAATCGGGGATGTACGCGGCGCGTGCCATTTTCCAGCATCTCAAGGCCGGCGCGGATCTCGCCGAGTACGATCGCCTGGTGAACCAGTCTTACATCGTGAGCGACCTGCGTCGCACGCGCAACATGCGCCTCGCCTTCCGCGACGGATTCTATCTCGGCGGGATACAGGCGGCCTTGATGACCCTAACCGGCGGGCGGTTCCCCGGCGGCAAGTACCGGATGCACGCTGATGCGGAAGTGCCCCGGCGAGTCGAGGCACACGTGGAAGCGTCGATCGGCGTCAGCAAGGTGGACGCTGTCTTCAAGTCGGGGAACGCAACGCGGGACACGATCCCGAATCACTTGATCGCGGCGCCGGAGACCCCTGAGGAGCTCGCCGAGTTCTATTCGCACATGTGTCCGGCCGGAGTCTACGAACGCGGCGAGCAGGGGGGGGTGCGGATCAACGCGCCAAACTGTGTCGATTGCAAAGCGACGGATGTCCTGGGGCCCCGGTGGACGCCGCGGGAGGGCGGCAGCGGTCCCAAATACAAACGGATGTGAGCGGCTAGCTGCCGGGCGCTGAGAAGTATTGGCGCGCGCGTTCCACCAGCTGCGTCGTCGACAACGGCAGATTCCGCTTCACCCACAACATCGTCCGCTGGCCGCTGGGAAAGCGGCGCATGCCGTCCCGCCGCGCCACGCCGGCCATCTGGGTCAGCGAGATTCCAAACAGTTCCCGGCTCGCGCGATCGAGCGCGACGCTGAATTGCTCGTCGTCAGGCGAGCCGAGAATGTCGGAATGCGTGCGACCCAGCTCTTCGAGCGGCGCCGAGTACGTGTGCTCGCACTGGGTGTCCATCGTATAGCCGCAGAACAGCGAGAACGTGTAGGCCGCGGCCAGCGCGTTCCACAGGTCTTCGAGCCGGATCGCCACCTCGGTCTCTCCCGCCTGCCACAGGGCGCTGGCGATCTCCGCGTAGACCCGCGTGCCCCGCCCATACGGGCTCAGCTGTGACAGCACCGGCCCGAGCACGCCGCGGAATCGCGCCGCTTCGGTCCGCCCGTTTGCCGAGAGCGTGTCGATGATCGTCGTCGAATCGATGACAGCAAGCTGGCCGGAATCCAAGAGCGCTGTGGGATGAAACCTGGCTGTCGCGAGCCGGTCGAACAGCTGCTCGATGCGGTGCGCCGGCGCGATGATCAGGAGACTGTCGCCCTGCCGGAGGCCGGCCTCGAGAAAAACGAAGGCCGAATCGGTGAGGGCATCGATGCCGCGATGGAACTGGGCGAAGTGGCGGCCGGCCGGTGCCTCGACCAGTAGGGTCACTGGTTACGGCAGTGATTCTTCGTAATAGTGCCGGGCCCGTTCCAGCAAGGCGGCGCTCGCGGTGGGCAGGTTGCGCTTGACCCACAGCATGGTCCGCTGCCCGCTCGGGAACCGCTGTTCGCCCGAGTCCCGATGTCGGCTGAACCCGACCATCTGCGAGAGCGGCACGCCGAAGACATCGCGGCTCGCGGCGTCCAGGGCCACGCGAAACTGTTCGTCCTCGGTCGTACCGAGAATGTCCGAGTGGGTCCGGCCGATTTCCTCGAGCCGCCCGTGGTAGGCCTGATCGTGATGCACGTCGAGCGTGTAGCTGCAGAACAGCGAGAACGGATACAGGCGTGCGAGCTCGTTCCAGTACTCTTCGAGACGAATGGCGGCCTCCTGCTTACCCTCTTGCCACAACAGATTCACCATCTCGCCATATGCTCGCGTCGTACCGCGCCCGAACGCCCGTACCCGCTCGAAAACGGCTCCCATGGCCCGCCGGAAATCCTCCCAGTCCGGCTGGTCGTGACGCATGAATTTGCGCAGCGTGAGCTCGGCATCGTGCAGCTCGAGCTGCCCGGACTTGAGGAACGCGCCGGGCTCGAGCTCGTGCTCGCGCAGCTGCGTGAGAATCATTTCGCTATGCGCGGGCGAGGCGATCGCCACGACGCCATTCCCGCGCCGCAGGCCCGTCTCCAAGTACAACGTGACGGCGTCCGTCAGGGCCTGCGGAGTGCGATGGAGCTGCGCGAAGTGGCGGTTGACCGGAGCCTCGATCAGCAGTGCACTGACCAGGGGTGGCGTCACTCAAAACGCTCGCGCATGGGCGAACAGTAGGACTCCCGAATTCGGCCGACAATCAATCTTTTGAGCACCTGTCTCCTCCACCCGATGGACTAGCCCATTAGTGGGGGCGGCTGAAAGCTGAGCTTGACCCCGTCGACGATGAACTGCACCGCGATCGCGCTCAGCACCAGGCCCATGAGCCGCGTGAGGATGCGCATGCCGGTCTGACCGAGGCGGCGCTCGAGCAGCGTCGCGGCGGCGAGCACATAGTAGCTGATCAACGAGGTCAGGACGATGGACACGTACACCGCCGTGGTCGCGGCGGGCAGCTTGGCGCCCAGCGCGAGGACCATGACCGTCGAGATCGCGCCCGGACCCGCGAGCATCGGCACGCCCAGCGGCATGATCCCGATGTCTTCTTTCTGAATCCCCTCCGCTTTCTCGACCGGCGTCTCGCGCTGCTTGCTCTGGCGCGCCTGTACCATGTCGAGCGCGTTCAGCCCGATCAGCACCCCACCCGCGATCTTGAACGCGCCGATCGTGATGCCGAAGATCTTGAAGATCATGCTCCCGCCCAGCGCGAACGCCGTGAGCGTGATCGCGCAGGTCCAGGCGGCCCGGCGCGCCTGCACCCGGCGCTGTTCCGGGGTGTCGCGCGCCGTCATCGCGAGGAAGGTGGGGATGACCGCGAACGGGTCCACGATGAACAGGACCGACGTGAAGATGAGCAGTAGCTCCATCACGCGTTGATTCATCAGGCGCTAGAGGGCGACCTGGACGACGCGGTCCTTGCCGGCCTTCTTCGCGTCGTACATCGCCCGATCAGCGCGGCGGAGCAGGTCGTCCGCGCTCGCGTCCGTGGCGGTGCACGACACGACACCGATGCTCGCCGTGACGCTCGGCGTTCCTTTGAATACGGTGCGCAGGCTTGCGACGAGGCGTTCGGCCGCGGCATCCGCGAGCTGCGCGTCGGTCTCCGGCATCAATACCGCGAACTCGTCGCCACCGAGGCGGCCCACCACATCCGCGGTCCGAACCGACGAGCGCATCGCATCGGCGACGAGTTGCAACACCGCATCGCCGGTCTGATGGCCATGCGTATCGTTGATGACTTTGAAGTTGTCGAGATCCATATAGGCGAGCGTCAGCGGTCGCGGGTAGCGGCGGTTGCGCTCCAGCTCCTGACCCAGACGGTCGACGAACGCGCGCGCGTTTAAGACGTGGGTGAGCGCGTCCTGCGTGACGAGTTGGGCCAGCTGCCCCTGGCTGCGCCGCAGTTTCTGGAGTCCCGCCATCGCGATGCCGACCACGGCCACGTAGGCGAGGCCGTTCACGAGGCGCCATTGCCAGGTCTCATTCTGCATCTGATCCCATGCGACCGCTTCACGCAGCGCGATGGACGCAATCCCGAACACGATTCCCCACAGCCATCCTTCTGTCCACGTCACGAGCAGCACGGGGATGATGTAGAGCACGCCGAGCCGCGCCATCGGCGGCGTCATTACGTTGAGCCCGTACATGATCAGGGTGAGCAGCATGTACCCGGTGAGCCGCAGCACTTGCCGCAGGGCAGGCGAGATGGACGCGAACCCTGGCATCAGTACGGAGGCTCGGCGACGTGCTCCGGATCGTCGAGCAGGATCGCGTCGAGCTCGGTTCCCACGGCGACCACCGGCAGGTCCGCCGGGACGATGAGCAGGGCGTTCGCGCGCGCCATGCTCGTGAGAATGCCGGACCCCTGCGGCCCTGTCAAACGCGCCGCGCCGCCCGTGACCACCGCGCGCAAGTAATGTCGCAGCTTTGGACCGAGCGTTATCGGCTCCTGCACCACGGCGCGCACCGTCCGGCGAAACGGAAGCGCATGTCCCTGCATACGACGAATCGCGGGCCGCACGAACAGCTCGAACGTCACCATCGTGCTGACGGGGTTGCCCGGAAGCCCGATCCACGGGATGCCGCTCAGGAGACCGAATCCAACGGGTGCACCCGGCCGCATGCCGATGCGCCAAAACTTCAGTTCGCCGCCAAGCTCGTGCAGCACCTCGCGCACCAGGTCGTGCTCGCCGACGCTGACCCCCGCCGTCGTCACGACGACATCCGTGCCCTTTGCCCCGCTGAGGTGCTGGCGGAGGCTCTCTCGCGTGTCGCGTGCCACACCCAGGTTGATCGGTTCAGCAGCCGCGCGACGGATGAGCGCGTCCAGCGTGTAGGAGTTCGAGCTTGCGATCTTGGTGCCGGCGAGAATCTCCGGCTTTTGGTCGAGGTCCACGATTTCGTCGCCCGAGCCCATGAACGCGACTCGCGGCGAGCGGTGCACCAGCGGCCGGTCATGGGCGATCGAGGCGAGCACGCCGAGCTGCGCCGGGCCGAGCGCGGTGCCACGCGGCAGCACCACGGTTCCTTTCCTTATATCCTCGCCACGACGCCGAATGTTTTTCCCGGCGTCCCTGGTGTTGCGAACCGTTACGTGACCGTTCGCACCCGCCTCGGTGTCCTCCTGGCGGAGGACCGTATCGGCTCCCTGGGGAAGCGGCGCTCCCGTAAAGATCCGAGTCGCCTGGCCGCTCCCGACGGATTTGCTGGGAAACGTGCCGGCAGGAATTGACTCGATGACGGCCAGGCTGTTCCCGTCCCGGAGATCCGCGGCCCGCACCGCATATCCGTCCATGGCGGAGTTGTCCCACGGCGGCAGGTCGATGGGACTTGCAACCTCCTCGGCGAGCACGGCGTCGAGCGCGTCGCGGAGCGGCCGGCGCTCGGCGGACAGCGGTTGAAAGCCCGCGACGATGAGGCGCGCAGCTTCGGCCGGGGTCATCATGGCGGGAGAATCTTGGCCCGATCCCACGCGAGGTTGGCGATGGTCACGAGCCACGCCGTATCACTGAACCGGAACACAGGGAACGGCGCGCGCAGGTTCGCATCGTCGGTAACCATCGCGACCCAGTCGGCCGGGTCGTGCACGGCGGCATCGAAAACCGGCTTGGGGCCGGCGACCCTGCGGTACACCTCGATCTTGGGAAGCGGCGCGCGCTTGAATCCTTCGACCAGGACGATGTCGGCTTCGCTGAGGTAGCGGCGCGCCAAGGTGATGGGATCGGATTCCGCGTTGGTGCGCTCGAACAGCACACGCTGCCCCGGTGCCTCCATGAGCACCCGCTCGGCCTTCCCCTCGTGCCAGTGGCGCCAGGTGTCTTTGCCCTTCTGATCCATGTCGGCCGGATGCGAGCCGTGCTTCAGCGTCATCACGCGGAACTTGCGGCGCACGAGCTCGGCCGCGAGCGCGACCAGGAACGTGGTCTTGCCCGCGTCCTTGAGCCCGATGATCGAAATCATCCGCGTCGCTGCCACAGGGCCTCCGCACGCACCAGATCGTCGGGCGTGTTCACGTTGAAGAACAGCTCGTCGGGGTCGCCGAATCCCCGCACCTGGGCGAGCGGGACGATACCGACCCGCACGTCAGCGTGGAAGGAGATGGCTTTCAGATCGCCGTTTTCGAGCCGCCGGGCGATCGCCGGCGCGCACGCAGGTCCGTAGATCGCGCACAGGGGCTCGAGACCGCGTTTTCCCGAGCTTTCAGGCAGCACCGCGTCGTAGCCGCCGCCCGCCATACGATCGACCAGCGCGCGGAGTAGCGCTTCGGGGACGAAGGGCATGTCCCACGCCACGCACAGGACCGGCCCCCCCCCGGGAGCGGCGCTCACGGCCGTATAGATCCCGCCGAGCGATCCAAAACCGGGACGGATGTCGGGAAGCGTCTGCAGATCCGGTCGCCACGATTCTGCGCCGGGGGCATTCGCGATCAGCAGGGGCGGCGCGGCGGTGACTGCCTGCACCGCGTCGACAACGCGATCGAGAATGCGCCGGCCACCCACGCTGACCAGGCCTTTGGGGGTCCCGCCGTACCGGCGCGCGGCGCCGCCTGCCAGCACCGCTCCTCGCGCCCCGCCCCCGGTCATCCTAGTAGCGCCGCCCGCGCTTTCGCTCCAGGACGACGTCGAGCCCCATCACCAGGCCGAGGTGGTGGTAGTACTTGCTCTCGGTCGGCGCGATGGCGAGATCGTTGGCGGGGCCCGTCACACGCGTCATCGAATTGACGATGTCTCGCACTTCGAGGCGAAACTGGTATCCGGTGCCGATCGGTGTCGTCAGGCCTGCCGCGGCTCCGAGCATGAACGACGCGCCGCGACCGTTGATGTCTTCAATGATCTGCCGTTCCTGGAGACTTCCGCCATCCACATAGGCGCCCACCACCTCGGTGGTGCTGCTCGTCAGATTGACCAGGCCGATGTTGAAGCGAGCGTACGGGCTGACCGCTTTTTGGCTCGCGGCTCGCAGCGTTGCGCCCACAAACATGCTGATCGCGCCCCCCGTCCCCTTCGCGGCGGTGAGGTTGTCGCACATCTGCTCCCCGCGCTGGTTCGGCGGATCCGGGTTGAGGAATACCGGCGTGCACGTGTCGTCGATCGGCAATCCGAGATAGGAGATCTCCGCGTGGAATCCCAGGTGTGGCCACGGGAAATAGGTCCCCGACGCGCCCAGGATGAGGCTCGGTGAGATCGACCGCGCGATCCGCAGGGTGTCGTAGGTGCCGCTGCATGCTCCACCGGCGCCCAGGATGCACAGTGGTTGTTTCTCGACGGTCCACAGGCCGTGGCCCGTGACGACGCCGCCGCCAATGGTCAACACGATCGTCGGTTGAGGGTTTGTCTGTGCCGCGGCACGAGTTGCGAGAAGCAGCACGAGCGCGACGAACGGGGCAGGGCGCATTAGACCTCGAGGTGACGGTGGTCGATAGCGAGGCAGCGATCCATCACGAACGGAATGCCGGCCGCTGCGGCGCGCTGCTCCGCGGCTCGATCTTCGACACCTTGCTGCAGCCAGATCAGCTGGGGTGGCGGGCGTAACGCGAGCGCCTCGTCGACGACCGCACCCGCGTGCTCGCTGCGCCGAAACACATTCACGACGTCGATCGCATGATCGCGCGCGGCGGCCACCAGCGTCGGGTAGCTCTGCTCTCCTAGAATCTCGTCGTGTCCGGGGTTTATCGGGATGATGCGATAGCCTGCCCTTTGTAGGTAGCGCGAGACGGAATTACTGGGCCGGATCGGCTTGGGCGAAAGCCCGACGACGGCAATCGTGCGAGCCCGCCGCAGCAGGGTCCGCAGCTCGTCCGGCGGCGGCGTCATGCCCGCGCTGGGGGCGCGGGAGGCGGGGGAGGCTCATGCAGGTGCGGTGTGCCGCTCACCGCCCGCCCCACCAGCGTCATCCCCGAACGTTCCGCGATCGTGACCGCCAGCGTGGACGGCACGCTCGGCGTAGCTACCCAGGCCAGCCCTGCCCGCGCTGCCTTGAACGCCAGCTCGGCTGAGATCCGGCCCGTCACCAACAGGCCGCGGCCAGCGATCGGCGTACGAGCCAGCACGGCCGCGCCGATCACCTTGTCGACGGCGTTGTGCCGGCCGATGTCCTCAGCGTGAAACAACAGCCGTGTCGCTTCGGTCAGCGCCGCGGCGTGAATGCCGCCCGTTTCATTGTAACGGACACCGCTGGCGAACAATTGTTTGAACAGTGTGCGCAGCGTCTCGGCGGCCGGAGGATCCCCACGCCTGGGGACCGTCGCGGCCATCGCGTGCGGATCAGCCAGCAGCGTCGCGACCGCGCCGCAGCCGGACGCAAGCACCCGCTTGCGATTTTCACCTTTGACCTGCGCCACGCACTCCGGCTTCACCTCGGCCCAGAAGCCGAGGTCCGGCGCGCATGGTCGAAGCTGCACGAGATCGTCGAGCGAGCGGATGTATCCTTCACCGTGCAGCCAGCCGACGGCGAGCTCTTCGAGCTGGTCGGGCGTGCACATCCACGTGACGGCTGGTTCGCCGTTCACTTCGAGCCAGACCGGCCACTCCTCCACGACCGCCGAATCGGCCTGCATCCGGCCTTTGCGGTCGCCTGGCTGCTTACGGTTCTCCACGGTACTCGGAGTAGAGATGAGGCCCCTCCTCGATTCGGACCCGGTGCAGCAGCACGCCGCGTGGCAAGCCGGGGGCAATCAATTCCCAGAGATACACCGCCAATGCCTCTCCCGTCGCGATCCAGGTCCCTGCGGCGAAGCGCGCGATGTCCTTGTTAATATGCCGCCCGTCGAGACGGTCTACGACTTCGCGCTTGAGGACGACATCGAGCGCGTTGAGACTCATCACCCCGCCGCGGGCGGGATCGAACATCCCTTTGACGGTAACCGCGCAGCGATAGCGATGGTTGTGATCGTGCGTCGCACCGGCGAACTCCGGCACGTCGGGGAAGTGGTGCGTCGCAGTAAACTCCACGACCCGAGTGAGATAGGCCGTCGGCATGGCTTAGAATACCCGGACCGCCGTGGCCTTGAAAGAGAACACGACCGGGCTGCCGGGGGCGAGCGACAAGTCACGCGCGGCTTCAGCGGTTACGGCAGCGACGAGCTCGACGCCACCCACGTCGGCCCGAACTTGGACTCCAGCGCCGCGGTGGTCGATTGACATCCCGGTGACGCGGCCCGGCAACACGTTCCGCGCCGACGAGGGCAGGGGTTCCTTGCTCACGAAGATGTCGGTCGGCGGGACGGCGAGCACCGCGGCCCCGCTGCGATCAGTCATCACGAACAGGTCCACGTGGCCGATATGGACGCCCTTCAGTCCATCGCCTGCCGGCAGCTCCACACGAAACAGGTTCTCCGGCGTGACGGGTGAGAGACGGCCCTCGGCCAGCGTGCGGATGTCGTCCGCCCAGCGATACGCGTCCTCGAGCTGGTGGGAAGCAATGCAGACGGCGAACGGCCGCGCCGCGCGCTCGGCGGCCAGCGCGCGGTACAGCGCGCCGGCTGCGGCGCGGTCGGCGGAGCTGGCCGGCTCGTCGAGCAGCAGGACGTCGGGACGCAGCGCGAGCGCGCGGGCGACTGCCACCCGCTGTACCTCTCCGTCGGACAGCTCGTGACGCGGGCGGTCCAGGAGCGGCTGCAGGCCGAGGCGCTCCACGACGTCGCCGATGATCCCGTTCGCCGCCGTGCCCGCAATTCCCCGCAGATCGAGGCCGTACTCGAGATTCTCGCGGACCGAGCCGCGAAACAGGATCGGGCGTTGCTCGACCAGCGTCACGCGCCGCCGCAGCGACGCGCGCGCGCGGCGCGGCACGAGGGCGCCATTGAAGAAGACCTGTCCCTCGGTCGGCGTTTCGAGCAGGGCGAGCAGGCGCAGCAACGTGCTCTTGCCGGAGCCGTTGTGCCCGACGACCGCGAGGGCGCCGGTGCGCGGCACGCTGAATTGCTCGAGATCGAGCACCAACCGGTCCGCGTAGCGGTGCCGGACGGTCCGCAACTCAACCACTGCCGCGCCCCTGCAGCACCTGCAGCGCGATGTTGATGACCAGCGCCATCGCGAGCAGGACCAGTCCCAGCGCCAGCGCCATCCCGAAATCGCCCTGGGAGGTAAACAGCGCGACCGCAGTCGTGAGCGTCCGCGTCGAGCCGCGGATGTTGCCGCCCACGATCATCGCGGCGCCGATCTCCGCTACCACCTGGCCGAAGGCAGCCGTGATCACAGCCGCGAGCGCGAACCGCGCCTCGCGCGCCACCGTCCACCCCGTGCGCCAGGGACCCGCGCCGAGCGTTTCGGCGGTGCGGCGGATGCGTGGGTCGACGCCCTGAATCGCCGCTGCGGACAGCGCCGCGGCGATCGGCAGCGCGAGCAGCACGTCACCGACGGCGATCGCCTGCCAGGTATAGAGCCAGCCGAGCCCGCCGAGGGGGCCGCGGCGGGACAGCAGGCCGTAGAGCAGCAGCCCCACGACGACGGTGGGGAAGGCGAGGGCCGTGTTGACGACGGTGAGTGCGGCGCGGCGGCCCCAGAAACGGCGGGTGGCGAGGAAGTAGCCCAGCGGCAGCCCGATCGCGCAGGCAACGACCGTGGCGACAACCGCCACGCGCAGGGTGAGAAGCGCGACCCCATAGACTTCCGCATCACCCCGGACGAGGAGATCCCAGGCGCGCCGGAACCCTTCCGCTAGAAATTCCATCCGATCCCGACGCTCAACCAGGGATGCCACGTCCAATCGGTGAGCGGTGCGGTGATTGGAATGACGCGCGAGCCATCGGGAGAGAGCGTGGCATGAAACGACGTCGGGTATTTGAGCCGCCACGCCTGCATGCGCGCTTCGGCGTTGATGATCACGCGGCCCCGGAACGGGTACCAGCGGGTGCCGGCCACTCCGGCGAGGCTGACCTTCGTGCCGAATTTGTAGCCGCTCCCCGTCGTGTCGCCGGGCGAATGTACGTCAAACGCCAGCCCGAGCCCGACGCCGAGGTAGGGGCCGAACTTGTGCCACGTCTTGGCGCCGGTGAGCCGGTGGTTCAGCGCGATTTCGGTGATCACGAGGTTGGATTCGTACGGCCCCGTCTTGCGCGCGGGCGACGCGGAATCGGCGCGCGGATCGATGATGAACCGGTCACCCATCAGGTACGCCGCATGGAACTGGAACAGCATGGACTTGCCGCTGGGAAGCTCGTAGCGCAGTCCGATCGTCGAGGCGTTGCTGGGGCCCGCGTCGACCCGGCCGCGGTCGGCGCTCAAGTGTCCGGCGTACAGGCTGAGGGCCGGCAGGAGCAGCACGTCGCGGTACGGCGATGCACCGGGATCGTGGCCGATTTGGGCGGCGGCCGGTCGGCCGGACGGCCCGACGGCCAGAAGGAAAACCGTCAGGCTCACCAGGAACCGTCGACATAGGCCGTCAGGCCGTCTGGCCGTCAGTTCGTCCATTAACTCTCCCGCAAGTCCTTTCCCGTCATTTCTGGTGGAGGTTCAATGCCCAACATGTTCAAAACCGTCGGCCCCACATCACGCAGCGAGCCGCCGGCACGCAACGTCCTGGCTCCGTTTCCAGCGTCGATGATCACGAGGGGCACGGGATTGGTGGTATGCGCCGTATGCGGCCCGCCGGTCGCGGGATCGATCATGAGCTCGCAGTTGCCGTGATCGGCCGTGATCAGCAGCGTCGCTCCCGCGCGCTCGGCCGCCGGAAGTACGCGCGCCAGACAGCGATCGACCGTTTCGACCGCCTTGACCGTCGCAGGCAGCACGCCGGAGTGCCCGACCATGTCTCCATTGGCATAGTTGCACAAAATGAAATCGTGCTCCTTCTGCTCGATCGCCTTGCAGAGGACGTCGGTCACCCCCAGGGCGCTCATTTCCGGTGCCAGATCGTAGGTTGCCACTTTCTGCGAGGGGACGAGCAGGCGCTCTTCGCCTTTGTAGGGCGGCTCGTAGCCGCCGTTGAAAAAGTAGGTCACGTGCGCGTACTTCTCGGTTTCGGCGGTCCGAAACATCGTCCTGCCGTTATCGGCGAGCACTTCCGCCACAATGCGCGACAGGACCATCGGCCCAAACGCGACGGGGAACGGCAGCGTTTCGTCGTACTGCGTCATCGTCACGAGCCGTACCCGCGCACGGCGGGAGCCGGTCACGTGGAACCCGTCGAAGTCGGGCAGGGCCAGCGCGCGCACGATCTGGCGCATGCGGTCGGCGCGATAGTTGAAGCAGAAGATGCCATCGCCGTCACGAATCAGCGGCGCGCCGGTGATCACGCGCGGCTTCACGAACTCGTCGGTCTCCCCTGCCGCGTACGCCTGTTCGATCGCGGTGATCGGGTCTGACACCGGAGTCCCGACGCCTTGTACCATGGCGTCGTAGGCAAGCCGAGTTCGCTCCCAGCGCTTGTCCCGGTCCATTGCGTAGTAGCGACCGACGACCGTAGAGACGGCCAGACGGTCGGACGGCCTGACGACCTGTAACAGCTCTTGCATGAATCCGAGGCCCGATTTCGGCGGTGTATCGCGGCCGTCGAGCCACGCATGGATGGCGACCTTCACGCCGGCACGTCGGCCGAGCTCGACGGCGGCGAACAGATGCTTGTCGAGCGCGTGAACTCCGCCGGTCCCGATCAATCCCATCACATGCAACGTGGCGTCTTGTCGTCTTGTCTCGTCGACCAGCTGGACGAGGGCGGGGATTCGGAAAAACTCCCCAGACTCGATCGCCTGCGAGATTCGTACGATGTCCTGCGGCACCACGCGGCCGGCGCCGAGGTTCAGGTGTCCGACTTCGCTGTTACCGATCTGCCCGGCGGGGAGTCCCACCGCGAGCCCCGACGCTTCGAGCAGCGTGCGCGGGGCGCGCTCCCACAGCCGGTGCCACACCGGTGTGTTACCCAGCTCGATGGCGTTCCCCTCGCGGCCCGGTCGAAAGCCCCACCCATCGAGCACGACGAGGACCACCGGGGTGCGCGTGCTGCGGCTGATTGTCATATTGAAGGGGATGCAAGTTAGCCACATCGTTCCTGCGCTACTAGTTGTCGCCGGACTCGGGGGATTCCGAGGGCTCGTGGCGCCCGCCGCGAACGCTCAGGGCGCCTCCCGATATCGCGTCACGGCCGACAACACCTGGTTTTTCACGGATGTCGCGGGCCGGCGGATCGCGCGCCTCGCGCCCGGCGCCGTCGTGACGAGCGCCGGTGCGACCCGGAACGAGTGGATCCAGGTCACAATCGAGGGGTGGATCTTCGGAACGTCGGTGGGGCCGAGCGACCGGCCCGATTTCGATCTGCTGGTCACCCGCTCGCCGAACGAGAATCTGCGCGCCGCGCCGGCCGGACCGCTGGTGGCCGAGCTCGCCCAGGGCTTCGGCCTGAAGCGTTTCGGAGCTGCAGCCGACAGCGGCAGCCGCTGGCTGCACGTCCGGCGGGACGGGTGGGTGCAGCGCAGCACGCTGGCGCCCATCGCGGACGTCGTGGCCACGCGCACGACCGATTCCCTTCCCGATTCGGTCGCGAACGGGAGGCAAGCGCCGACGTCACGCCCCGGCACCGACCCCGTCGACTCGAGCCGCGCACAACCCGTGCACATGACCACGCTGTATCGCGCTCCCGATGGGCCCGAAGCGGGGACGCTCGCTGCCGAAATTCCGCTCCGCGTCCTGAGCCGGAACGGCGAGTGGACACGCGTCCAATTCGAAGGGTGGGTCAAGGGCGGGGAGCTGCAGGTCGCGCCCGCGGGCGTGCTCGTGGGCGTAACCGCCGCGGAGTTGCGCGCGGAGCCGCAGCGGTACGTTGGGCAGGTCCTGCAGTGGCGCCTCGAGTTCATCGCGATTCAAAAGGCCGACGAGTTGCGGCCCGACATTCCCGCCGGATCATCGTACGTGCTCGGCCGCGGCCCGCTGCCCGAGCGCGGCTTTGTCTATGTGATCGTCTCGGACGGCAGACTGCCGGCGTTCCACGCGCTCACGCCGCTCGTGACGATCCAGGTCACGGTGCGCGTGCGCAACGGCCGCAGCCGCTACCTCGGCAACCCCGTCGTCGAGCTGATCTCGTTGGAGGGAGGCGCCACACCGTGAACGACGTGCTGACCGAACGCATTCGCCGCAAGCTCGATGCGATGCCCGACGAGCAAGCCTACCAGGTCCTCGATTACATCGAGTTTCTCGAGTCCAAGTACGCGCAGCGCGCCGCCGGCGCCCCCGCCTTCCAGAAGGTCGCCGAGACGCTGGAAGACACGATGCGCGCCGGGCGCGTGCCGATCACGATCATCACCGGCACGATGGACGCCGTCGGGAAGGCGGGCCGGTTCTTCGAAGGACTGGCCGCCGCGGGCAAGGCGGCGGTCGAGGAAGCCAGGAAAAAACCCGCCGAGAAAGCGGTCGAAAAGCCGGTCGAAAAACCGGTTGAGGAAACCAAGGCCCCCCAGTAACTTCCGCCATGGGAACCTTCCGACCCGACGTCGCCCTCACCTTTGACGACGTCCTGCTCGTGCCCCGTCACGCGACGGTCCATCCTCGCAACGTCGCTGTCGCCAGCCGCTTCACGCGTTCGATTCCGCTCAACATTCCCGTCGTCTCCGCCGCCATGGATACCGTGACGGAAGCGGAAATGGCGATCGCGATGGCCCGGCTGGGCGGCATCGGGGTCCTTCACAAGAACATGTCGATCGACCGGCAGGCCGCCGAGGTCGATCGGGTGAAGCGCAGCGAGTCGGGGATGATCATGAATCCCATCACGCTCGGACCCGACCGGCCCCTGCGCGAGGCCCAACAGTTGATGGTGCGCTTCAAGATCTCCGGCGTTCCGATCGTGGACGGCGCGGGGAAACTCGTGGGCATCATCACGAACCGCGACCTCCAGTTCGAGCGGGAGCTCGACCGGCCGATTCGCGACGTGATGACGAAGGACAAGCTGGTCACGGCGCCCGTCGGCACCACGCTCGATGAAGCCGAACGCATCCTCGCCAAGCATCGTATCGAAAAGTTGCCCGTGGTCGACACACACGGGCTGTTGAAGGGCCTGATCACCATCAAGGACATCTTCAAGCGGCGCCAGTATCCCGACGCGAACAAGGACGGGCACGGGCGGCTGCGTGTCGCGGCCGCGGTGGGCGGCACGTCCGAGGCGCGCGCCCGCGCGCAAGCACTGCTCGACGCCGGCTGCGACGTGATCGTGGTCGACTCCGCGCACGGGCATAGCCAGGGAGTGCTGGACACGGTGGCGTGCCTGCGCGAGGCGTTTCCGGAAGCGCAGCTCGTCGCCGGCAACATCGCGACCGAGGACGGCGCCCGCGCTCTGGTGGAGCGGGGCGTGGACGCCGTCAAGGTGGGCGTCGGACCCGGCTCCATCTGCACGACCCGAGTCGTCACCGGCATCGGCGTCCCGCAGATCACGGCGATTGTGGACGCCGTGCGCGGGGCCGGAGATGTCCCGGTGATCGCCGATGGCGGCATCAAGTACTCGGGTGACGCCGTGAAGGCGCTCGCGGCGGGTGCCGAAAGCGTGATGATGGGTTCGATGCTGGCCGGCACCGAAGAGAGCCCGGGCGAGGCGTTCCTGCTGGAGGGACGGCGGTTCAAGGTGATTCGGGGCATGGGCAGCCTGTCGGCCATGGAAGAAGGATCGGGCGATCGCTACTTCCAGGAAGGCGAGGTCTCGCTCCAAAAGCTCGTGCCGGAGGGCATCGAAGGGCGCGTGCCGTATCGCGGCCCCGTGGCCGATGTCGTGTTCCAGATGGTCGGCGGTCTGCGCAGCGGCATGGGGTATTGCGGGGTCTGTGACATCAACGCGCTCCGTACCGAGACGGAGTTCATCCGGATCACGGCGGCGGGACTGCGCGAGTCGCATCCGCACGACGTCGTCATCACCCGCGAGGCGCCGAACTATAGCCTGTAGGGCTACAGCGTCTCACACCGGCCTCTATTGACAGATCGCCGGTCCCGGGGAACGTTGGGGGCCGTCTGCCGTCGATTCGTCAAACGTCCTGCAAGGGAGTCCGGCATGAACCTGTGGGCTACGAAACCCATCGCCCAACTCCGGGCGGAGGCCGATGCGGCCGGCGCGCACCAGCTGAAACGGGCGCTCGGCCCCCTCAACCTGATTACACTGGGCATCGGCGCGATCATTGGCGCCGGCATCTTCGTGCTCACCGGGCAGGCCGCGGCGCTCCATGCGGGCCCCGCCGTCCCGATCTCGATGGCGCTCGTCGGCGTCGCCTGCGCATTCGCGGGACTGTGTTACGCGGAGATGGCGGCGGCCGTTCCCGTCGCCGGCAGCGCGTACACCTATTCGTACGCGACGATGGGCGAGTTCATCGCCTGGATCATCGGCTGGGATCTGGTGCTCGAATACGCCGCGGGCGCGGCGACCGTCGGCGTCGGTTGGTCCGGCCACCTCGTGTCGTTGCTCAGTCAGCTCGGGATCACGATTCCGCCACATCTCGCCGCCTCACCGACGCAGTGGTGTACGGACATTCAAGTGCAGCAGGCGGTCGCGGGATGCGCGCGCGAGGGCCTCAACTTCACGGGCGCCTGGGTCAATCTGCCCGCCGTGTTCATCGTGGTGCTGATGTCCACGATTCTCGTCATCGGGATCAAGGAATCGGCGAGCGTGAACAATCTCATCGTGATTCTGAAAGTCACGATCATCCTGCTCATCGTCGCGATCGGTTTGGGACACATCACCCCGGCGAACTACAAGCCGTTCATTCCGGACAACGCGGGCGAATGGGGCACGTACGGGTGGTCGGGGGTGTTGCGCGGCGCCGGCCTCGTCTTCTTCGCGTATATCGGGTTCGACGCGGTCTCGACGGCCGCGCAGGAAGCGCGCAATCCGCAGAAGGACATGCCGATCGGCATCCTGGGATCGCTGGCGATCTGTACGATTCTGTACGTCGTGGTCTCGGCCATTCTCGTCGGGATGGTGCCGTATTCGGAATTGAATCTCCCCGCGCCGGTCGCCTACGCGATGGAAAAGGTCGGCGCCCCGCACTGGGTTCGTATCTCGATCGACGTCGGCGCCGTCCTCGGCCTCGCGTCCGTGATTCTCGTGATGCTCCTCGGGCAGTCGCGCGTGTTCTATTCGATGTCGCGCGACGGGCTGCTCGGCACATGGGCGGGCGCGGTGCATCCCAAATACCGCACCCCGTATCTGTCCACGATTTTCACGGGCATCGCCGTGAGCTTCGCGACAGGTCTGCTGCCCCTCCAGCTGCTCGGCCAGCTGGTCAACATCGGAACGCTGCTCGCTTTCGTCCTGGTGTGCGCGGGTGTTTGGGTCCTGCGGAAGAAGCGGCCCGATCTCGACCGTCCGTTCCGGACACCGTGGGTGCCGGTCGTGCCGATTCTGGGCGTCGTCTTCTGCGTCGGTTTGATGGCGACGTTGCCGGGGGACACGTGGATCCGGCTCCTCGTGTGGTTACTCATCGGGTTCGCGATTTATTTCGGCTACAGCCGCAAGCACAGCCGGCTGCAGCGCGAGTTGGCAGGCGGGTCGGGCGGGCAGCCGCCTCGCTAGCCGGGACAGCCTCAGGCGGTGCTCGGCAGCGCGACCCCTTGGGACCGTGTTTGCCGAGCACAGGCTTTCCGCCTGTGACGGGAAGAATCCCGGCCAAAGGAACTAGATCCTTGGGTTGGTTACGGATAGCGCCGGACACGACGCGATTATCTTCCGCACGATGAATCCCAACGGCGTCCCCGTTCCGCCCGAGCGAGCCAAAGCGGCCCGCGACGTGGCGGCGGCGCTGACCAGCGCCCGCCATGTCGTACTCACGACGCACGTCAATGCCGACGGCGACGGCGTGGGCAGCGAGATCGGCCTGTGGCACCTGTTGCGGGCGCGCGGAGTCTCCGTCCGCATCGCGAATCCCACCGGTATTCCCGAGCGCTTCAACTTTCTCATTCCCGACGGGGCCGACGCGAGCAAGGACGCGGTCCGTGAGATCGAGCGCGCCGACATCGTTGCATCGCTGGACATCGGCGATCTGACACGGCTCGGCAACCTCGCCACCGTGATCAACCGGCGGCAACCCCCGCTCGTGTGCATCGACCATCACGTCGGTCCCGTCAAGCTGCCCGCCGGTCCCTGTCTCATCGCGCCCGAGGCGACGGCCACGGCCGAGCTGGTGTTCGATCTCGCGAGCGTCGCGGGGTGGCCGCTCACCCCCGAGAGTGCGCAGGCGCTATACGTCGGCCTCCTGACGGACACCGGTGGTTTTCGGTTCTCCAACACGACGGCTCGCGCGCTTCGCGTCGCGGCGGCGCTGCTCGAGAAAGGTGTCGATCCCGAATCGATCTACGCGTCGGTCTATGCGAGCGCGCCGGAGGGCCGCGTGCGCCTGCTCGCGGAGGTGCTGCAGACGCTGGTGGTCGAGCCGGATGTCGGGCTTGCCTGGGTGAGCGTGCCGGCGGACGCGCTGCGCCGGCACGAAGTGACGGCCGACGACCTCGACGGCATCGTCGAGTTTCCCCGCTCGATCGCCGGCGTGCGCATGGCGCTGCTGTTCCGGCACATCGGCAACGGACGGATCAAGGTATCGTTCCGCTCGATGGGCGAGGTCGACGTCGCGGCGCTGGCGCATGAGTTCGGCGGGGGCGGGCATCATCGCGCGGCAGGCGCGTCGCTCGCGGGCTCGATGGCCGACGTTGAGGAGCAGGTGCTGAAGGCCGCGCGCCACTTCCTCGGCAACGGTCAAGCGACGTGAGCGCCGACTCGATCCAGGCGCAGGTTCAGGAAGCGCTCGGCGCGATCACGCAACCCAGGCATGTACGCGATCTCGTCGTTGACGCGCAGGGTGGAGTGGCGTTCACGTTCGTGCTCACCACGGCCGATCCGGCGTCCCTGGCGCGCCGCGCCCGGAAGGCGGTCGAAGGTGTGCCGGGCGTCACGAGCGTCAAGCTGAATGTCATCGACTCGCCTGACGGCGTTGACCGGCCGTCCGGCCATCCGGCCGCCCGGCCGGCTCCCGCTCCGCCGCCACCCCCGACCGCCGACGAGATGCCGGCGCTGGGCAAGGTGCTCGCGATCTCCAGCGGCAAGGGCGGCGTGGGAAAGTCGACGGTCTCGGCCAATCTCGCCGCCGCGCTGGCGCGCGAGGGCTATCGGGTCGGCCTCATGGATGCCGACATCTACGGGCCCAACATCCCGCGGATGTTCGGCCGCAACGACAAGCCGGAAGTGCAGGGCGGCAAGATTCAGCCGCTCGAGGCGCACGGCGTGAAGCTGATGTCGCTCGGCTTCATCGTGGAGCGCGACGCGCCCGCGATCTGGCGCGGGCCGATCATCATGAAGATCATCGGCCAGTTCCTGCGCGACGTGGCGTGGGGTGAGCTCGATTATTTCCTGGTCGACTTGCCGCCCGGCACGGGCGACGCGCAGTTGTCGCTCACCCAGATCGTGCGCCTGCACGGCGCGGTGATCGTGACGACGCCGCAGGAAATGGCGGTCGGCGATTCCCTGCGCGGCGCCAAGATGTTCGAGCGCGTGGGCGTGGGCGTCGTCGGGATCGTCGAGAACATGAGCTACTTCGTGTGCCCGCACTGCCAAACGCGCTCCGAGGTGTTCCTCGCGGGCGGCGGGGCCCGGCTCGCGGCGGAATTGGGAGTGCCACTGCTGGGGCAGGTGCCGCTGCAGGCGGGCATGGCCGAGCTCGCGGACCGGGGCGAGCCGATCGTGGTGAGCCAGCCCGATTCCCCTGCCGGCGTGGCGCTCCGTGATCTGGCCCGGACCGTCAGCGCCCGCACGGCGCATCTGACGGCAGCCGTCCCGATTACCGCTCCGCGCTGACGTGCAGGTGCTGCTCGCGATCGTTCTCCTGCTGCAAAGCAGTTCTCCCAGTGCTCCCGTCGCCCCGCCGCCCGCCGACCTCGCGCGCGCCGCGTTGCGCACCGGGCTGGATACCCTCTATGGCGGCGACTTCGAGCGCGCCGCGGCCTACTTTGCCGCGCTCGCCGCGCGCGATACCAGCGATCCTGCCCCGGTCGTGTTCCAGGCGGGCGCGTACATCTGGTGGGCCGCGGCGCTCGATTCAGCGGAATTCGAGCTGCGGCGCGTCGACTCGCTTCTGGGTGTCGCGCTGCACCGCTCCCGGCCGGGACAGGAGTTCTGGCGCGCGACGGCCCTGGGGTATCGCGCGCGGCAGCGCGAGGAGAACGGGCATTCGTTCAGCGCCGC
>JBLNGI010000122.1:0-16144 GCA_050264615.1 Gemmatimonadota bacterium | reverse complement strand
TTGTACGACAAGCAGTATCACTTTGAGAGAGACCGGTTCATTAACCCAGGCGAAGATTTTACGCCCGAGCCGGAAGCGGGCGTTCCGGTTACGCCACTAACACCCCCGGAACGACTCTAACGAGAAAAGACGCCAACAGCCTAAGACGCCAAGACGCCAAGTTGCAGGTGGTCACAAGCTCAGAGTGCAAGACGCCAGGAAAGGCAAAAGCTTTTCCTGGCGCCTGTCTTCTTGAACTGGCAGCCACCTGCAACTTGGCGTCTTGGCGTCTTGAGCTAGTTAACAGTTACCTGGCCGTCGGTCATCGCAAGGAGCGGCAAGTTGGGCTGCGCGGTGCACTGTACCGCAAGCCCGATGAAGGTAAAGCTGATCGCGTCGGGCGTGTCGTTGGCCGACGTGCTGTTATCGACAACGCGCGTGAGCGCGGCCAACCCGCTCAGATCGACCCCGCCGACCCCCGTGCTGCCCGACCGGATGATCCCGCCGATCCAGGCCTGGTTGCCCGCGACTACAAGGCAGTTGATGTCGACCTGCACGCCACCCTGGCCCTGGCCAAACTGGTCGCTCCATTGACCCGCGACCGATCCGTCCCCATACCGAATCGCGGCGAGCGAGAAGTTGGCGTCGGTGTTGAGCGTGACGTCCTGGTCGCTGCCGCCGACCGACACGCGATTGAGGACGCCGTTGCTGGCGACTGAGCTGGCGTTCAGGCCGTCGCGGGCGGCGGAAGCAGCTGGTGAACTGGGTTCATGACAGGCGACGATGAGAACGGCGGTCGAGAGAGCGAACCATGCGGTCTTCATGACGGGCTCCTGTGGAAGGGAAAGAGAGGTGAACGCGTTGAGTCTTCGCGTTGCTCTCGGAGGCCACAATTCACCGTGTCCACAAAGCACGACGCCCTGACTCAAGCGTTACGGGATCGAGACCAGATGTGCACGCGGTGTGCACGAAGCGTCTCGGCGTGAACCGGCGGCAAGCAAGACGCCAAGACGCCAAGTTGCAAGTGGCTTCAAGCTTCAAGAGACAGGTGCAAGGAAAAGCCATCGTTGGCGGGAATTCGATGCAGTTTGCGCTGCTTGTTCGACACATCGTTCCCGCATGGGTCACTACAAGAACCTGAAGGCCTGGCAACATGCGCGGGCTTTAGCGGTCATCTCCAAACCGCTGATCGAGCGTCTTCCCTCGACCGAACGCAGCAATCTCGCTGATCAGTGGAGACGCGCGACGTCGAGTGTCGTGTTGAACATCGCAGAAGGAGCGAGCCGCCGAGGGCCAAAGGAATTTCGGAAGTACCTCGATACCGCCCGCGCGTCCCTGGACGAAATCGAAGCCATCATTGATCTGGCGGTAGGACTTGATTACCTGCGCCGAGAGGATGTAACCAAAGTGAGTGCCGTTCGAGACGAAACCGCCCGGACGGTATTCGGCCTGATTCGGAAGTTAGGTGTTCCTATGAACTCATAGCTTTCACTTGTAGCCACTTCGCAACTTGGCGTCTTGGCGTCTTCACTTGCGACTCGCAGCCCAGCTGGCGGTGTGAAAGTGCGCAGAGCGCGGCGCGAGTTGTCCCTTACTTGCCGAGTACTCCTTCCAGGTCACCGCAGGGTAGTCGTTCGGGACTTGCCTCATCGTTATGCACCCCTGAACCGGGCATACTGCAGCACACAGATTGCATCCGACGCACGCTTCCTCAATGACCTCGACGACCGGTCCACCGTTGTCGCGCGGCAGCCGTCTGATGGCTTGATGCGCGCCGTCCTCGCACGCCGTCCAGCACAGCTCGCACTTGATGCACGTCTCCTGATCGATGTGCGCGAGCAGATGATAGTTGAGGTCCAGCTCCTCCCATTTCGTGACCCGCGGCAGGGCTCGCCCTCGAATATCGGCGAGTGAGCGGAAGCCTCGTTCATCCATCCAGTTCGCCAACCCGTCCACCAGATCCTCGACGATCCGGAAGCCGTAGTGCATGACCGCCGTGCAGACCTGGAGCGTGCCGGCGCCGAGCGTGATGAATTCCGCCGCGTCGTGCCAGCTCGAAATCCCGCCGATTCCGCTGATCGGGATTTTCACGCTCGGATCCCCGGCGACAGCTGAGAGCAGGTGCAGCGCGATCGGCTTGACCGCCGGCCCGCAGTAGCCGCCGTGGCTCGATTTGCCCGCCACCGAGGGCTGCGGCTCGAACGTCGTCAGGTCGACGCCCACGATCGAATTGATCGTGTTGATCAGTGACAGCGCGTCCGCGCCCCCTTTCACCGCCGCGCGCGCGATGTAGGTGATATCGGTGACATTGGGCGTGAGCTTCACGATGACCGGAATCGTCGCGACTTCCTTCACCCACTCGACGATCTGGCAGGTGTAGTCCGGTACCTGACCCACGGCGCTCCCCATGCCGCGCTCGCTCATGCCATGCGGGCACCCGAAGTTCAGCTCGATCCCGTCGGCGCCCGTATCCTCTGTCTGCCTCACGATCGTGTGCCACGACTCGCGCTTTGATTCGACCATCAGGGATGCGATGACGGCGTGCTTGGGATAATTGCGCTTGAGCTCGGCGATCTCTTTGAGATTGTCGGCGATCGGCCGGTCGCTGATGAGCTCGATATTGTTGAATCCCATCATCCGGTTCTGGCCGAGGTCCACCGAACCGTAGCGCGAGAAGACGTTGATGATCGGCTCACCGATCGTCTTCCAGACCGCGCCCCCCCAACCCTGATCGAACGCCTTGGCCACCTGACCGTACGTGTTCGTGGGCGGTCCGGAGGCCAGCCAGAAGGGATTTGGACTCTGAATCCCAGCGAAATTCGTCCGCAAGTCAGCCATACCGCCTCCTACCGCCCGTTACGCCCTTTACCGCACGATCCCACCCAGAAACTCGTGAATCCTCTTCGCCGCCGTAACTCCCTCCGCCGCCGCGTTGACGATTTCGGCGCCGCCGTTCGCGCAGTCACCGCCGGTGAAGACACGCGGGTCCGACGGCACCTTCAGCTCGGTGCGCGCACCCTGTCCGATGGCCACGATGATCATGTCGCAGGGGATCGTCTCTCCGCTGGTCAGTTCGAGCCCCGCGACGGCGCCATTTCCCACAATCCGCCGGGGCGCGGCGTCGAACCGGAAGCCGCAGCCATCCTGCTTCGCCAGCTCGTACTCATAGTGATACGCCGACATGTCGGCTTCGCCGCGCCGGTACACGATCGTCGCCGAGGCTGCCCCGAGCCGTTTGGCTTGCGTGACGGCGTCGATGGCGGTGTTGCCCGCGCCGATCACGACGACGTGCCGGCCGACCGGCGTCTCGCGGTACGGATGCGTTTTGAGGTGCTCGATGAATGTGAGCGCGTCGATGACGCCGGGCAGTTCTTCGCCGGGAATCCCGAGCTGCTTGGTGCTGCCGAGTCCGACGCCGACAAACACCACGTCGAATTTCTCGAGCAGCGTCGCGATCGATGTCACGGTGACGCCGGTCTTCAGCTCGATCCCCAGATCCAGAATGTCCTGCACCTCTCGGAGCGCGACGTCGGCCTTGAGCTTGTACTCCGCGATGCCGTAGGTATTCAGGCCGCCGGGCTGCGGCTTCGCCTCGAAGACGGTCACGGCGTGCCCGCAGCGCCGCAGGTCCCGCGCGCACGCGAGCCCGGCGGGTCCCGCGCCGACGATGGCCACCCGCTTGCCGGTGGGCGGACCGGGCTCGAACAGTTTCCATTTGTGTTCGAGCGCGCGGTCCGTCGCATGGCGTTGCAGCAGCGCGATCTTGATCGGCGCTTCGTCCCGATCGTTCAGGACGCACGCGCCCTCGCACAGCACCTCGACCGGGCAGGCCCGCGCGCACGAATGCCCGAAGGGATTCGCGTCCAGAATCACCCGGGCCGAACCGCGGAGATTCCCGCTCGCGATTTTCTTGATGAACGCGGGGACGTCGATGTGGGTGGGGCAGGCGATCGTGCATGGGGCGTCGTGGCAGAACAGGCACTTGTTCGCCTCGAGCAGCGCCGCGTCGTTCGTGAGCGGCGGCGCAATGTCGGCGAAGTTCGCCGCCAGCGCCTCGTCCGAAAGCACCGCCCCCCCCCGCTCAGGCATTGCTCGTCACTGCTCCCTGCTCCTTGCTCCGTATTCCCGTCCGCATTCCAGCCACATAAATGACCGCGGAGATCGAGAAGCCGGCAAACCACGCCCAGTTGTAGAACGTCCCGAACACGCCGGTCTCCGGGACGCCGCGCAGCGCGGACACGAACCCCGGGAGGCTGGGCGCCACGCCGAGCGCCAGCGCGCCCAGCGCGATCCAGTTGATGCCGCGCGCATACTCGTACACGCCGTGTCGCGTGTAGAGATCGTTCAGCGCCAGCTCCCCGCGTCGCACGAAGAAGTAGTCGGCAATCATGATCCCGGCGACGGGGCCCAGCAGCGCGCCGTACCCGATGAGCCAGGTGAAGATGTACGCCGCCGCGTCGTTGTAGAGCCGCCACGGCATCATCAGAATCCCGATGACCGCGGTGACCATCGCGCCCTGTTTGAAGCTGATCCTGTGGGGCGCGACGTTGGAGAACGCGTTCGCGGGCGCCACGATGTTCGCCGCGATGTTGGTGGTGAGCGTGGCCACGATGAGCCCCGCCATCGACAACATGATCATCAGCGGGCCGCCGATGCGCGCGAGCAACGCCACCGGGTCCGCGATGCGCGTGCCGAAGATGACGACCGTCGCGTTCGTGACGGCCGCGCCGATGAAGGCGAACAGTGCCATGGTAGCCGGCAGTCCCACGGCCTGGCCGATCACCTGGTCCCGTTGCGAGCGCGCGTACCGCGAGAAATCGGGGATCGACAGCGCCATCGTTCCCCAAAACGCCACGGCCGATGTCAGCCCCGCTCCGAAGACAGTTCCGATCCCGGCCGTCTGGCCGTCAGGCCGTCCGGCCGTCGGATTGGCGAGCATGGCGCCAAGGCTCCCGGACCTCACCCACGCCCAGATGAAGAGCGCCGCACCGACCGCAAGCAGGAACGGCGACCCCCACGTCTCGAGAAACTTGATCGAGTCCATGCCGCGCAGCACGATCCACACGTTCATCGCCCAGAACAGCATGAAGCAGAGAAACTCGCCGGTGTTGAGGCCGACGAACGCGGGCAGGATCTGCGGCAGCGTCGCAACCCCGGGCCACAGCACCTCGATCAGCTTGTAGATCGCCCAGCCGCCGATCCACGTCTGAATGCCGAACCAGCCGCACGCCACGAGCCCGCGCAGCAACGCCGGAATGTTGGCACCGAGCACGCCGAACGAGGCGCGCGCGAGCACGGGGAAGGGGATGCCGTAGCGCGTGCCGGCGTGCGAATTGAGGGCGATGGGGATCAGCACGACCAGGTTTCCCAAAACCACGGCGCCCACCGCCGCCTGCCAGGTCCACCCGGACGCCATCAGCCCGGACGCGAGCGTGTAGGTCGGGATGCAGATTGCCATCCCGATCCAGAGCGAGGCGATGTGCCACCAGGTCCAGGTGCGCCGCGGCGGCGCGACGGGCAGCAGGTCTTCATTCGCCAGCTGCGTCCGCGCCGGCGCCGTCATGCGACCTCGGCGAGCGCGCGCTCCAGGCGCTTGCAGCCGTCGTCGATCTCGCTCTTGCTGATCAGCATCGACGGCGCGATGCGGAGCACGTTGCCGTAGAGGCCGCCCTTGCCGATCAGGAGCCCCTGCCGCTTCGCGGCCTCGAGCAGCGCCGCCGTCTTTTTGGGCGACGGCTCTTTGGTCTTCCGGTCCTCCACCAGCTCCAGGCCCTGCATCAGCCCCATGCCGCGTACGTCACCGATGAATGCAAAGCGCTTCTTGAGCTCCTCGAGGGCGTCCCGCAGCTGCGTGCCGCGCTCGGCAGAGCGCTTCGGCGTGTTCTCGCGCTGCATGACGTCCATCGTGACATCCACCGCCGCCATGGACACGGGATTGCCGCCGAACGTCGAGAGCGACAGGCCGGTGAATGCGTTCGCGACCTCTTCGGTGGCGATCGTGATGCCGACGGGGAAGCCATTCGCCGCCGATTTGGCAAACGTCATGATCTCGGGCTCGACATTCCAGTGCTCGATCCCACACCACTTGTCGCCGGTGCGGCCCCAGCCGGTCTGCACCTCGTCGCACACGAACACGCCGCCGTACTTCCGCACGATGCCCACCGCGATTTCGAAGTATTCCTTGGGCGGCGTGATGAACCCGCCCGCGCCCTGAATCGGCTCAGCCATGTAGGCGGCGGGCCGGCCGTTCGTCGTCGTCTTGATGAGGTCTTCGATGTCCTGCGCGCAGCGGATGCCACAGTCGGGATACTCGAGTCCCAGCGGACAGCGGTAGCAGTAGGGCGACAGCGCGTGCTTCACGCCGGCGATCTGCGTGGGCAGCACGCGCCACGGCTGCTGCCCCGTGATCGCAATCGCGCCCTGGCTCCGGCCCGCGTAGCTGTGCCGCAGCACGATGATTTCCTGCTGGCCCGTATAGATCTTCGCCAGCATCACCGCGGTCTCATCCGCTTCGGTCCCGCTCGTGGTGAAGAAGCTCTTCTTCAGCTTCCCGGGCGTGATCTGCGTGAGCCGCTCGGCCACGGTGACCTGTTCGACCGTCGGGTAGACGCTCGAGGTGTGCACGAGGCGCGCGACCTGGTCCTGAATCCGTTTGACGAACTCGGGATGGGAATGTCCGATCCCGGCCGTCAGAATCCCGCCGAAGAAGTCGAGATACTCGCGGCCATCGAGATCCGTGACGCTGGATCCATGCGCCTCGGTGATCACGACCGGCTCGGCGTAATAGTTCGCGACGCAGGGGAACAGGAATTCCTTGTGTTTTTGGCGAACCGTCTGAGAATCCATGTAACCTCGGGCTATTGGCTATTGGCTATTGGCTATTGGCTATTGGCTATTGGGCATGGGGTCGGCTCGGATAGGTCGTTACCCGATCGCCAATAGCCCATAGCCAATAGCTAGTGTGTCGGCTCTCTCTTCAGGAATTGTCCCCGGCCGATTCTGCCGACGAACTCCCCATCCCGTGCCTGCACCTGGCCGCGCACCGTGACGACGCTGGCGCGGCCCTTCTGCTCCCAGCCTTCGTAGGCGTTGTAGTCGACCTTCGAGTAGCTGCATTCCTTCGAGAAGGTGCCGCGGTAACTCGGGTCGTACACGACGAGGTCCGCGTCGCTGCCGAGCTGGATCGCGCCCTTGCGCGGATACAGCCCGAACAGTTTCGCGGCCTGGGTCGAGCAGGCGTCCACCATCGTCTGCAGGCTCAGCCGATTGGCGGCGACGCCGCAGGTGTGCACGAGATCGACGCGCTCCTGCACCGACGGGATCCCGTTGGGGATTTTGGTAAACGCATCGCGACCCATGACCTTCTGATCGACGAACCGGAACGGCGCATGATCGGTCGCGATCGTGCTGATGTCGCGCGATTTGACGCCGTTCCACAGCACCTGCTGATTGCTCTTGGCGCGTAGCGGCGGCGACATCAGGTACTTGGCGCCCTCGAAGCCGGCGCGCGCCGCGTAGGTCTCATCCAGCACAAAATGCGGGATGACCGATTCGATCCAGACGTTCACGCCACGCTTCCGGGCCGCCAGCGCCTGGCTGACAGCCGCCTCGCACGAGGTGTGCACGATATAGACGTGCGTGCCCAGCAGCTCCGCAAAGGTGCAGAGATGATGAACGCCGTCCGCCTCGACGATCGGCGGGCGCGAAGGACCGTGCCATTCCGGGCCGCTCTTGCCGGCGGCGAGCAGCGACTTCTGGAGCGCGTCGATCGCGTCGGCGTTCTCGCAGTGCGCGGTCACGATCACGCCGAGGTCTTTGGCGAGCTTCAGCGCCGCAAACAGGTGCTCGTCGGAGAGATTGAGCGCGCCCTTGTACGCGAGAAAGACCTTGAATGACGCGACGCCCGCTTTCACGATGTCGCGGAACTGATCGCGGATGTGCTCTTCGAACCGCACGACGGACATGTGGAAGGTGTAGTCGACCGCGGCGAGGCCGTCGGCCTTGGCCTTCCACATCTCGAACGCCGCCAGCGGCTCGTCGCCCGGTCCGGGACAGATCATCTCGATCAGGGTGGTGGTGCCGCCGGCCAGCGCCGCCTTGCTCGCCGACTCGTAGTCGTCCGCCGCGTACGTGCCCATGAACGGCAGGTAGATGTGGACGTGCGGATCAATGAAGCCGGGAAAGACGCATTTGCCGCGCGCGTCGATGATCTCGGCCCCGGGCGCGACGAGCTTGTCGTCGATCCGGGGCTCGATCCGCGTGATCGTCTCGTGCTCGGCGTAGATATCGCCCGTGAAGTCTTCCGTGGGCGTAATGATGCGCCCGCCGCGAATCAGGAGCGCCATGTGGGCAGCCAGCGATGCACAGTTCGGAGATAATCTTCGTAGGGCTGGCCGAAAACGCGGCGCAGATGCGGTTCCTCGTAGAACAACACGAAGAGGTGGGTGATCAGCAGAAAGAGCAGGGCATACCCGGCGAGCGCCGCGGACCGATAGAACAGCGCGGCACCCAGGAGCGCGGTCCCCGCGCCGATGTACATCGGGTTTCGCACCCGACGATACGGACCCGCGATGACCAGCGCGCGCGGCGGGTCGAATGGCGCAGGGGTGCCCCTGCCGACGAACGCGAACGTGAGGACACAGGCGATCGCCAGCGCCAGGCCGAGCACGACCATGACCGACCCGACGGCTTGAGGCAGCCCGATCACGTCGACTGGTGCGATGCCGACGCGCGAGAGGATGCGGCCCGGGATGAAGACCAGGAATGCGCCGATGAAGAGCGTCGCGTACGTCAGTCCCCGAACGAGCGCCAGCACTACGGCAATTGCCTCACCATGTCGTCGTACGTCTCGGGCCGGCGATCGCGGAAGAACTGCCACGTGCGCCGCACCTCCTCGATCATGTCGAGATTCATCTCCGCGACGACGAGCTCGTCCTTGTCCTCGCTGCCCTGCGCCAGGAAGTTGCCGCGCGGGTCGACGAAATAGCTCGTGCCGTAGAACTGCCCGACGTTCCAGGGAGCCTCGGTCCCGACGCGATTGAGGCAACCCATGAAGTAGCCGTTGGCCACGGCGTGGGCGGGCTGCTCGAGCTTCCAGAGGTACTGCGACAATCCTTTCACCGTCGCGGAGGGATTGAACACGATCTCGGCGCCGTGCAGGCCCAGCAGGCGCGCGCCCTCCGGGAAGTGTCGGTCATAGCAGATGTAAACGCCGATCGTGGCAAAGCGCGTCTTGAACACGGGATAGCCGAGGTTGCCCGGCTTGAAGAAGAACTTCTCCCAAAAGCCCGCCGTATGCGGAATGTGATTCTTGCGGTATTTGCCGAGGTAGCTGCCGTCGGCATCGATCACCGCGGCGGTGTTGTAATAGACGCCCGCCATCTCCCGTTCGTAGATCGGGACGATGATGGCCATCTCGTGTTTCTTGGCCAGCTTTTGCATCAGCTCGATCGTCGGACCGGGAATCGGCTCGGCGATATCGCACCACTTGGCGTCCTGGCTGGGGCAGAAGTAGGGGCCGTTGAAGACTTCCTGCAGGCACAGGATCTGCACCCCCTGCTTGCCCGCTTCCTCTATATAAGGAAGGTGCTTGTCGAGCATCGCCTTCCTGATCTTCTCAACAGAGGCTCCCGGGTCGTTTATCGGGTTCGACATCTGAATGAGGCCGCCCACGACTTTTCGCATTACCACCTCGAGATGACGACTTTTTTGTCCGTGTAGAACTCGATCGAGTCGTTGCCATGGGCCTTCAGGTCTCCGAAGAACGACCCCTTCGTGCCGCCGAACGGGAAGAACGCCATCGGAGCCGCGACACCAATGTTCACGCCGATCATGCTGACGCCGACGCGATAGCGGAACTCGCGCGCGGCTTTGCCGCTGGTCGTGAAAATCGACGTGGCATTCGCGAACCCCGAGCGCTGTACCATCTCGATGCCCTCGTCGAGGTTGCTGACGTGGGTGACCGACGCCACCGGGCCGAAGATCTCTTCCTTGCCGATGGTCATGTCCGGTTGGACGCCATCGAACACGGTCGGGCCGACAAAATGGCCGCGGGGATGCTTCTCGACCTTGGTGCCTCGGCCATCGAGGAGTAATGTGGCGCCCTCTTCGCGCCCCGCCTCGACGTACGAGAGCACTTTCTCCTTGTGCTTCGCCGAGATGACGGGGCCCATGGTGACGTCGGGCTCGAGGCCATATCCGAGCCGGAGGTTCTTCGCCGTATCGAGGAGCCGTTCGCGGAAGGGCTCATACGCTTTCCCCGCGGCGACGACGACGCTCCCCGCGAGGCAGCGCTGGCCGGCACAGCCGAACAGCGACTCGCTGATGTTCGCCACGGCGCGGTCCATGTCGGCATCGGGCATCACGATGACGTGGTTCTTGGCGCCGCCCAGCGCCTGCACCCGCTTGCCGTGCTTCGCGCCTTCCTGATACACGCGCTTGGCCACCGGCGAGGACCCCACGAACGAGATGCCGGCGATGCCGGGATGGGCGAGCAGCGCGTTCACGACCTCCTTGGCGCCGTGCACCATGTTCAGCACGCCCGCGGGGATGCCGGCTTGCTGCGTCAGCTCCAGAATGCGGGTGGATGAGAACGGGACCTGCTCGCTCGGCTTGAGAATGAAGGTGTTGCCGGTGGCGATGGCGTAGGGCCAGAACCAGCAGGGCACCATCGCGGGGAAGTTGAATGGCGTGACCGCGGCAAAGACGCCCAGCGGCTGCCGCACATACTCGCAGTCGATGCCGCTGGCGACGTCCTCGAGTGTCTTGCCCATCATCAAGGCGGGGATGCCGCAGGCATGCTCGACGTTTTCGATGCCGCGCCGCACCGACCCGCGGGCCTCGTCGAGCGTCTTGCCGTGCTCCCGCGTGACCGTCGTCGCGAGCTCGTCGAAATGTTCTTCCATCAGGTACTTCAGCTTGAAGAGGTAGCGCGCGCGAACCACGGGCGGCACCTGGCGCCATTTCAGAAACGCGGTCTGGGCGGCGGCGACCGCGGCGTCGACCTCCTTGGCGCCGGAGAGCGGCACCCTGCCGAGCGGCTCGCCCGTGGCGGGATTGGTGAGATCGAGATACTCGGCAGCCTGTGGAGACACCCACTCGCCGCCGATGTAATTGCGCAGGGTCGTTGCCATGGCACCGTCCAGAAGTGAAGAAACCGGCCACGACGAGAGTCGAAGGCCGGTTTCAACCTAACCTATGAACGGGCAGAGGGTTGTCAACCAACGCGGATCAGGGTAAGCAGGAACCGGCACCATAACAAACCGGCGGGTGTCCGGTTCCCGCTACCCTTATGTCTCCGACCTGCAACAGATGGGGGAGGTTTCCGGATCGGCGGTGCACCACCTTCCGGCGACCGGCACAGGCCCGTGAGCACGCTTGGGCCCGTCTTGGCCGGCTTGAACCTCCCTTATGCCTTACGCTACCCTTTTATCTAGCAAAATCAGTGCCGCACCGAGAACTGTTCCTTCTCCGTGGAGCCTTCCAATGCGACGGTCGAGCTGCGGCCGCCGTGCACGACCTGCGTGATCTCGTCGAAGTAGCCGACTCCCACAAATTCCTGATGCTTCACGGCCTCGTAGCCGTCGCGCTCGCCGGCGAATTCCTTCGACTGCAGATCGGCGTAGGCTGCCATGCCGCGTTCCTTGTACTCCTGGGCCAGCGTGAAGATGCTGTGATTCAACGCGTGGAAGCCGGACAGCGTGACGAACTGGAATTTGTAGCCCATCGCCCCCAGCTCCTTCTGGAAGCTGGCCAGCTGCGCCTCGTTGAGATGGCGCTTCCAGTTGAAGGAGGGCGAGCAGTTGTAGGCGAGCAGCTTGCCCGGATACTCCTTGTGGATCGCCTCCGCGAACTGCCTGGCTTCGGCAAGATCGGGTTTCGCCGTTTCGAACCACAGCATGTCGGCGTACGGTGCGTAGGCACGCGCGCGCGCGATCGCTGCTTCGACACCGTCCTTGATCACGTAGAAGCCCTCAGGCGAGCGCTCACCCGTACACCAGCGGCGGTCGTACTCGTCGATGTCGCTGGTCAGGAGTCCCGCGCTGTTCGCGTCGGTGCGGGCGATCAGGATCGTGTCGACGCCGCAGACGTCCGCCGCGAGGCGCGCCGCGATCAGCTTGGCGACGAACTCGCTCGTGGGGACCAGCACCTTGCCGCCCAGGTGCCCGCATTTCTTGACTGACGACAGCTGATCCTCGAAGTGCACGCCCGCGGCGCCGGCCGCGATCATCAGCTTCATCAGCTCGTAGGCGTTGAGCACCCCGCCGAATCCGGCTTCCGCATCGGCGACGAGCGGCACGTACCAGTCGACCGAGTGATCGCCGTTCATGTGGTGGATCTCGTCGGCCCGGCGCAGCGCATTCTGGATCCGGCTGACGAGCAGGGGCACGCTGTCGGAGGGATACAGGCTCTGGTCCGGATACATCGTCATCGCGCAATTCGCGTCGGCCGCCACCTGCCAGCCGCTGATGTAGATCGCCTTCAGTCCCGCCCGAACCTCCTGTACCGCCTGGTTCCCGGTGACGGCCGAGAGCACGGCGACGTACGGCTCGTCGCGCAACAACTGCCAGAGACGCGCGGCCCCGTGGCTCGCGAGCGTGTGCTCGATCGGCAGGGTCCCGCGCAGCCGGTGGACGTCTTCCGAGGTGTAGGTCCGCTTGATCCCTTCCCACCGCTCGTCGCAGTCCCAGCGCCGATCCAGTTCCGACACAAACAAGTCCTTCTTCATGCTGTCACTCCAGGTGCTCGTACGCGACCAGCGTGAGGAACTCCGGGAATTCGGCGCCCGTCATCAGCTGACCGAACAATTCGGCGGCAAGCGCGAACTTGCCGCCGCTGAGATTCTTGTCGTCCATCTCCTGCGCGATGACCGATTCGACCAGGGGGTGTGTCACGACGCGTCCGTCGGCGAGGCGGGCACCGTGGCGCACCCACTGCCAGACCTGCGACCGCGAGATTTCCGCCGTCGCCGCGTCCTCCATGAGGTGGTAGATCGGCACGCACCCTACGCCGCGCAGCCACGACTCGAGGTACTGAATCCCGACATCCACGTTCGTGCGGAGGCCCACTTCGGTGATCTCGCCGTCGGGGACGGTGACGAGATCGCGCGGCGTGACGTGCACGTCGTCACGCCGCACGGAGAGTTGGTGGGAAGCGGCCAGCGAAGCAAAAGCTCCGCCAGCGACCGGGACGAGGCCAGGATGTGCTACCCATGTGCCGTCGTGACCGGCATTCACCTCCCGTATCTTGTCCTGCAAGACCTTGTCGAGCGCTTTGGCGTTGGCTGCGGCGTCGCCCTTGATCGGAATCTGGGCCGCCATCCCGCCCATCGCGTGGATGCCGCGGCGGTGGCAGGTCCGAATCAGCAGGTCGACGTACGACTTGAGGAAGTGCCGATCCATCGTCACGCGCGCGCGATCGGGGAGAACGAATCCGGGGCGGCGGCGGAATTTCTTGATGACGCTGAAGATGTAGTCCCAGCGCCCGCAGTTGAGCCCGGCCGAATGATCTCGCAGCTCGTAGAGGATCTCGTCCATTTCGAACGCGGCCGGAATCGTCTCGATCAGAACGGTCGCGCGAATCGTCCCGCGCGCGATGCCGAGCGCGTCCTGCGCCGCCACGAAAACGTCGTTCCACAGCCGCGCTTCGAGATGGCTCTCGAGCTTGGGCAGATAGAAGTACGGCCCCGAGCCCTTGGCGATCAGCGCGCGCGCGTTGTGAAAGAAGAAGAGCCCGAAATCGAACAAAGATGCGGAGACCGGCTCGCCGTCCACCAGGACGTGCCGCTCCACCAGGTGCCAGCCGCGCGGGCGCACCATGAGCGTCGCGGTGCTGGGATTCAGTTGGTAGTGCTTGTCCGCGGCCCGGAACTCGATGGTGCCCGCCACCGCGTCGCGCAGATTGACCTGGCCCTCGATCGTGCCTCGCCACGTGGGTGAGTGCGAATCCTCGAAATCCGCCATGTAGACCTGCGCACCCGAGTTGAGCGCGTTGATCACCATCTTGCGGTCGACGGGCCCGGTGATCTCGACGCGGCGGTCGAGCAGATCGCCCGGAATCGGCGCCACGCGCCAATCCCCGCCGCGCACATCCGCCGTCCCCTCGAGAAAGTCCGGGAGCTCGCCCGTGTCGAAGTCGCGCTGTCGCGCGGCGCGCCGGGCCAGCAGCTCGCGGCGCCGCGCCTCGAACCGGCGCGCGAGGCCGGCAACGAAGTCGAGGGCGGCGTCCGTGAGAATTTGGGCGTACGAGTGGGACACCGGGGCGCGGAGCGTGATCCCGGGCGAAATGCGCAGTGGGGTCTCGAACGTAGCTTGCATCTTCTCGCCACGACGATTGGGCAAGTGTTGTGCCTCCGAGTCGGGGTTGTCAGGCCGCCGGCCGACGTTCCTATTACCCGACATGGTAAGTCGTTCTCCTATCGGACAATCGGTCCCCAGGCGCGAAGGGGCCGAAAAGGTGACCGGGGCCGCCAAATACACGGACGACCTGGTCGTTCCGGGGGCGTGGCACGGCAAAACCGTGCGCTCCACGATCCCCGCCGGCCGGGTCCGGTCGATCACCCTGGATCAGGGGTTTGACTGGACCGGCGTCGTGGTCGTGACGGCCGACGACATCCCGGGGGAGAACGTCGTTCACCTGATCCGGGACGACCAACCGGTCCTGGCGGGCCTGGGGAGTGAGATCCGTCACAAGGAAGAGCCGGTCTTGCTGTTGGCGGGACCCGACAGGGCCTGCGTTGAGGAGGCTGCCAGGCACATTCACATCGAGTACGACACAGCCACTCCGGTCTATGATCTCGACAAGGCCACGGAGCTTTACAGCACGATCGAGATCAGCAAGGGCGACGCTGTCGAGGACGAAGATGTGGAGGTTGTGCAACGCACCTTCAAGGTCGGCTTGCAGGAGCAGCTGTACATCGAGCCCCAGGGTGCGATCGCCATTCCGGAGGCGGGTGGGGCAATCAGGGTCGTCGGCTCACTTCAGTGTCCCTACTATGTCCACCGCGCGCTCAAACGGGCGCTGAAGCTGACCGATGCCCAGGCGATCGTGGTCCAGGCCGAGACGGGCGGTGGCTTTGGGGGGAAGGAAGAGTATCCGTCAATGGTCGCGATTCACGCCGCGTTGCTCGCGCGTAAGGCGGGACGGCCGGTCCGGTTGATCTACGACCGGCATGAGGATCTCGCGGCGACGACCAAGCGGCACCCAGGCGTGATCACCCACAAGACCACCGTCGGGAAAGATGGAACGCTGCGGGCGCAGGACATCGAGATCGTGCTCGACGGGGGCGGTTACTGCACGCTCACACCTGTGGTGTTGTCCCGCGCCGCCATTCACGCAACCGGGCCCTATTCCTGTCCCAACGTGCGGATTCGTGCGCGCGCCGTCGCCACGAATACGCCCCCCAACGGGGCCTTCCGGGGGTTTGGGGCGCCACAGTCGCTGTTTGCGGCTGAGCTGATGGTGGAGCACGTCGCCGAGCGGCTCGGCATGTCGAGCGTGGACCTGCGGCGGAAATGGATGTTGCGGCTCGGCGACACGACTGCGACGGGTCAGAAACTCACGGAAAGCGTCGGCAGCGAGCTCGTGCTGGAGGCTGCGCTCAAGGCCGCGCCGGCCGTCCGGCCGTCTGGCCGTCCGGCCGTCAAACGCGGTCGCGGTCTCTCACTGGTCTTCCACGGCTCCGGCTTCACCGGCAGTGGCGAGCAGAAGCTGCACGGCACGATCGGGTTCGAAGCGTTGGCCGATGGGACGTACCGGATCCTCACCGCGTCGACGGAAATCGGGCAGGGTACCAAGACCATTTTTTGCCAGCTCGCCGCGGACGCGCTCGGCGTGCCGCTCGAGCGGGTCACGCTGGCGCCGCAGGACACCTCCCTCGTTCCTGATTCCGGGCCGACCGTCGCTTCGCGGACGGCGATGATCGTGGGGCGTCTCGTACAGGACGCCGCCGTGGAAGTGAGGGAGCGTCTCAAGCACGACAAGCTCCCGATCCACGTCAAGAAGTCCTACATCCAACCCGAATCGCTCCACTGGGATGAAACGACGTATCGCGGCGATGCATATCCGATTTACGCCTGGGCGTGCACCATCGCGGACGTCGATGTCGACATGATCACGGGGGAGGTCCGGGTTACCGACTTGATAACTGCGGTCGATTGCGGCAAGG
>JBLNGI010000121.1:0-14608 GCA_050264615.1 Gemmatimonadota bacterium | reverse complement strand
TGCCCGGCGACGCCATCGCCAACGCGCCGCAAGACCGCGTCGGGACCGCGGCGATGCAGGCGATGTTCGGCCCGGCCGGCCTCTACATCATGGCCGTCGCGATCATGATCTCGACGTTCGGATGCAACAACGGCCTGATTCTGTCCGGCGCGCGCGTCTACTACGCCATGGCCAGGGACAACCTCTTCTTCAAGTCGGCCGCGAATCTACATCCGACATACAAGACACCCGCGCTCGCTCTGACCGTGCAGGCGATCTGGACCTGCATCTTGTGTCTCTCGGGGACGTACGGCCAGCTGCTCAACTTCGTGATCTTCGCGGCGGTCGCATTCTACGCCGTCACCGCGGTCGGCCTGTTCTTGCTGCGACGCAAACGGCCTGATCTGCCCCGGCCCGTGCGCGCACCCGGATACCCGATCCTGCCGGCGCTGTACGTCGTGCTCACCGGCCTCATCGCGATGAACCTCCTCGTGCAGGATGTCACCCGGACGTACGCCATGCTGGGGTTGGCGCTCGTGCTGCTCGGCGTACCGGTCTACTTCGGGTGGAGGCGGATGGCCGCCTAGTAGGTTTCGGTTTATATTCGGGGGTATGGCTGTTCGCACCAAACCCCCGGCCAAACCGCCTCGCGCACCGATTTGCCCCGAATGCGGAGCCAAAGCCGCCCCGCAGTCCGGTTGTCTCGTGTGTCTGACCTGCGGCTGGGCGCGCTGTGGCTAGGGGACGGCCGGACGGCCCGACGGCCAGACGGCCTGCCGCCAACCAACAGCTCCCGCTCTTACCGGCCGTCGGGCCGTCGGGCCGTCAGGCCGTCGTCGTTCTCGACGAGCGCCTCCGCGGCACCCGGTTCGTCTCCCTCACTCCCCAGCGGATCCTCAATCCGCCGAGCGCTACCGGGATGGATTATTGGTCGCTCAACCCGTACGTCGGCTGCGAGTTCGGGTGCAGCTACTGCTACGCGCGCTACACGCATCGCTACGTCGTCGAGCGCGCGCATGATGCCGGCAAGCTCACCGACGCCGAGTTTGCGGATTATCGGGGCGCGCACGGCTGGGAGGCGTTCGAGAAGCGGATCTTCGTGAAGGAACAAGTCGTCGGCGCGCTCGATGCCGATCTCAAGCCCGTGCCGCTCGGCGAGACGATCGTAATCGGGACGGCGACAGACCCGTATCAACCCGCCGAGCGCCGCTTTCGGGTGACGCGCGCGGTGCTGCAGCGCCTGGCGCGCTGTGAAGGGCTGTCGTTCGGCATCATCACCAAGAGCCCACTGATCGCCCGCGATGCAGACCTGCTGGTTCGCCTCCAGGAGCGCAACGAGCTTCAGGTGCACGTCTCGCTCATCACCGTCGATGCGTCGCTCGCGCGGCGGCTCGAAGCGCGCTCGCCCGTCCCCGCGGCCCGGCTGCGCGGCCTGCGCAAGCTGGTCGACGCCGGGGTCAACGCCGGACTGATTATCGCGCCGGTGCTGCCCGGCATCACCGATGCCGTCGCGCAGCTCGACGCCCTGTTTGCCGCCGCGAAGGACGCCGGTGCGCGATTCGTTCACGCGGGCCCGCTCCGGCTCTATCCCGCCATCCGCGATCGGTTCCTACCCCTGCTCGGCGAACATTTCCCCGAGCTGGTGCCCCGGTACCAGCGCGCGTATGCCGGACACGGCTATGCGCCACGCGACTATGCGAAGGCGCTGTCGCGTCGCATCGAGAGGCTGCGGCGTAAGCACGGGTTCAGGAATCAGAGCGCGATGTTCGAGCGCTATCGCCCGGCGAAGATGCCGGTGCAAGGGGAGCTCGAGCTGCGCGGCAGCCTTACCTAGCCTCGGCGAGTTTTGACTCTTGGGGCGCTTGGCGTTGACTCCCGGCGTCCAGCCGCGGGAGATTCTCCGATTATCCCGCTTGTCCCAGTAGAAAGAGAACGGAGGATCTCATGTCACGTTCTATCGTTCTGTTCCCCCTCGTCGCCACCCTGTGCATCCCCGCCCTCTCACAGGGGCAGGGCCCGCGGTTCGGGATCGCCATCGGTAAGGGTCTCCCCGCCGGCGATTCGCGCGTCGTCGTGGACGCGGGCGACCACATCGTTACCGGCTCCGGTCAGGCAGGAATGCACATTCGTGGCATGCTTGAGTGGCCGCTCAACTCGACGGCCTTCGCCTTTCGGACTGAGTTCTTCTACAATCGCCTGCATTCAAGTTCCAACACAGCAGCCATCGTGGGGGACACCGTCGCGAAGGCCGCGTTGACTGACCGGACGGTTGGCATCATGAACAGTTTTGTTGCTTCGCTTGGACCGAATGCTGGGGTAGCACCCTACTTCGTGGTCGGCGCCGGCGTTGTAAAATCGAGCCTCGGGACGAACTCCGATCCGCAGAGCAACGACGTCGTCACCTCAAGGGGCGGCTTCGGTCTCGGTCTGCAAACCGGATTAGGCCTGCGCTTTCGAATCAAGCGAACGGATCTTCTTGTGGAGTGGCGCTATGCGCAGGTACTGAACAACACGCGTGGTGCCGCCTACTGGCCGCTCACCGTCGGGATCAGGTTTTAGGCAACGTGCCACCTAGTTCTCAGTTCACGGCGACGAGATGAAACGCGCGCGTCTCCCCGCACTTCGGCACCGTGAGATCGTAGATGTAGCCCCGCACGAATGCCCCGGCGATCCCGACCGTGTCGTCTGCGTTGTCGATCACGATCCCGCGGCCGGGCCCATACGTCCACGCCGGCAGCACACGGACACAACCCAGCGTGTCGACGCCGACGGACACATATCCCGCGGCATTGTGGTTTGTGGAGTTTGACCCACCAGGACGCACGGTGACTGACCCGAACGTCCGGACCGGCAGACTGGCGATGTCACGCGCGAAACCGACGTACATCGACGCGCTGGCGCGCATTTCGTACGCCCGCGGAAGCTCCGGACTCAACGCGGGTGCCATGCCGGCGGTGTCGATCGAGATCGCTACCAGCCGCTCGACGGACTGCGCCGCCAGGCAGTAGATGGGATCGTTGCCTACCAGGAAGTACGGCTCGAACGTGACCGCCGACTCGTCCGCGGAGGGACCCGCCTGAAAGCGCGGATCGACCGCGCACACGCCCCAGACGATCAACCGCGTCCGAAACGGCTGACCCGCCGCCACTTCGGCCGGCCACTCCATCCATTGAACGGTGACCGGCTGGACCTGGTCACCTGAGTCTGACTTGCACGCGCCAATGGATGCGATGCACAACGTGACGAACATGGCAGGGCGCATAAGCCTCCTCGTTGAGGGACACTCCCGGTTACCTACCCTCATCGGCGCCCCCGGCGTCACCGTCCAGCCACTGTTTGGCGACCGCCCTGATCGTCCCCGGCGCATTTCCTTCAGCCCGATTGTTTGCGAGAATGAAAGCCTCGACCCGGCGCCGGTGCGCCTCGCTCACCAGGCGCACGAGATCTCGCCGCAAGTCCGGCAGCGGCTCCTGCACGCGATCGTACGGCTGGAACTGCTTCACCGCGTCCGCGTAGCGCCGCCCCGGCTTCAGCAGCGCCCGCGCGACGGTGAAGCCGGTCGGGAGAGTCCACGTCGAGTCGAGCTGCTCACCGATGGACGGCATCTCTGTCCACGAATTGAACACGTGTGCGACACCGTGCCGCTTCAGCACCTCGCCATGCAGGCCCGTCAGCAGCTCCTGATTCCGTAGCTCGACCGCATAGCGATGGTCGCGCGGCAGCTGCTTGAAGAAATCATCGAGCTGATCGGCCCAGTGCAGGGGATCCGGAAGATCCTTGCCCCGCATCGACTGAAACTCGAACACAAAACAGCCGGCATGATCGCGGAAGACGCGATCATAGGGCCGCAGCACGCTGTCCTTGAACAGCGACGCGCTGAGAAAATCGGGATTGCGCATCCCCGCGAGCCCCGGCTGCGGCGCATCCTGACCCAGTCGCTTCGCGGTGATGCGATCCCAGACTTTGCTCACCGCGGGGAACCCGGCGGGCAGCGCCTGCGCGTAGGAGCGCAGCTCTTCTTCGGATGGCGGATCGTAAAACGCGCTGTCGATTCCGACCGTGCGAAACAGCGGATAGCGCGTGTATTCCTCGAGCCGCCTCGCCGGCTGCGGACCGCGATAGCGACGGTGGTAGACGTCGCCGAACCAGCCGTCGTAGGTCCAGGTTGACGTCCCAAACCGGATGGTTGAGGGGATCCGTTCGGCAAGATCGATCACTTCCCGACTGGGAGGGGGAAGCGTATCGGGGCCAAACAGGTCTGGTTGCCTCATCGAAGTGCAAATATACCAATCGATTAACTCTTTAGTAGAGAGCTTGCGACATCCACTGGTTTCGGGATATATTCGGGTCCCCTTGGTGACTTGGCAATGTCTCGACGTCCTACGAGCTCGCTCGCTGCCTGCGTTTGGATCCCCCTCTTCCCGCTCCGCTGTGAAGAGGCGCGCCACGATGGGCTAGCCGGTTTTCCCACGGCCCTGCTCGTCCCCGATACCACCCGCAAGCTCTGGCACGTCTCCGCGCCGGCCCGGCACACCGGTGTGAAGCCGGGGATGACGGTCAGCCAGGCGATCGGCCTCTGTCCCGCGCTGCGGCTGATCGAGCCCGATCCGGTCCATTATGACGAGCAGTTCGCATACCTGCTCTCGGCACTGACCGAGGTGAGTCCGGTCGTCGAGGCTGCGGAATTGGGACTCGCCTACGTGGGCGTCGATGGACTGCAGGGCATTTTCGGTTCGCCGGAAAAGATCATTGCAGCGATTCGTCAGGCCGTCGGGCCGGCCGGCCGTCCGGCCGTCCGCCTGGGTTGGGGAGTTGGGAAGTTCACAGCTTGGGTGGCCGCAAGCCGCGCCAAGCCGAGCGAAGCGGTTGTTGTCCCTCTGGGGGAAGAACGGAATTTTCTCGCTCCCCAACCCATCGCTGTCCTTCCACTCGACACCGATACGCATCGCCGGCTGCGGCGGCTCGGTATTCGCACATTGGGCGCGCTCGCCACACTGCCGGAAGCAGCGATCACGGCTCAGTTCGGCGCTGTGGGAAGACGGCTGTGGCAGCTGGCTGCCGGTCGAGTCGTCGAACCCGTTCAGGGCCGGGTCGAGCCAGAGCCGATCGCGGCCACGCTCTCGTTCTTCTCGCCGGTCGGCGAACGCGAGCTGCTCGTCCACGCGCTCGATCAACTGATTGCGCGCGCGCTCAAGCACCCGCGCCGCATCGGCTGGCGCGTGCATGCGCTGCGCGTCCGCGCCGAGCTCGAGGGTGGCGGTTCCTGGCTCACGGCCCATCTGCTCAAGGAGCCGACCGCCGACGCGGGCAGCATCGCTGCGCCGCTCAAGACGCGACTCGAGCAGTCGCCACCGGTGGGCGGCGTCGAACGACTCGTCCTCGAGTTCACTGGCTTCGCTCCCGGGACAACGGAGCTCCAGTTGTTCGCACGCGATGCGCAGGCGGCCGCGCGCGCGGGTCAGCAGCGCGCGTTACGCAGTGCCGCGCGTGAAATCCGCATGCGCGTCAAACGCGCGGTGTTGTATCACATCATCGAGGTGCAGCCATGGTCACGCCTGCCCGAGCGCCGCTACGCACTGATCGACTACGAGCCGTAAACGAACCACAGCTGGTGACGGTGGAATTTGATGAATCCGGTGTGATGTCGGTCGGACGGCCTGACGGCCGGACGGTCGGCAAAGTCGATGCCATTCTCGAAACGTGGCGCATCGATGACGAATGGTGGCGTCATATGATTGCGCGCGCGTACCTGGAAGTGATCATGGAAGGCGGCAAGCGTCTCGTGTTGTTTCAGGATCTGATCACCGGCCAATGGTTCGTGCAGATGCCGTGATGTACGCAGAGTTGCATTGTCATTCCGCCTATTCGTTTCTCGATGGAGCCTCGCCGCCCGACGAGCTCCTCGCCGAAGCACACCGGCTCGGGTACCCTGCCCTCGCGCTGACCGATCGCAACGGCGTCTACGGCTCGCTCGCGTTCGCGCACGCCGCGCAGCCCCTTGGCATCCAGCCGATCACCGGCGCAGCAGTCACGCTGAGCGACGGTACGCAGCTCATCCTGCTTGCCGAGACCCCGCAGGGATACGCGAATCTGTGCCGGCTGCTCACGCAGGCGCACCTCGGCGCCGAGCGGCTCGATCCCCGGCTGCCGCTCAGTGCGATCGCGGAGCGGCAAGAGGGGCTGATCATCCTCTCCGGATCCCGTCGCGACGGATTATTGCCGCGCACGCTCGAGACCGAGGGGCTGAGTGCGGCGCGCAAGCTCGCCGAGGTGTGCAAGGAGATGTTCGGACCCGATCGATTCTTCGTCGAGATCCAGCGGAATCGAGTGCGGGGCGATCTGGGACTCAGTCGTGCGTTGATCGACTTGGCGAGAGGCTTGCAACTTGGCGTCTTGGCGTCTGGCAACGTTCACTACCACACCCGCGCCCTGCATCGCCTCCATGATGTCATGGTGGCGATCCGCTCTCGGACCACATTAGACGGCTCCCATCGGGTCCGAAATCCGAACAGCGAATTTTTCTTGCGGCCACTGGACGAAGTCGTTTCACTGTTCGATGACTGTCCGGATGCTGTCGCCACTACTGGGGCCATCGCGGAGCGCTGCAAAGCCTTCGACATCACCCGCGACCTCGGGTACACCTTCCCCGACTTTCGCGGCTCCGAGCGCGCACCCGCGCCCCAGGCGTTAGCCGACTTGTGCCTGGCCCGGCTGGTGGAGCGCTACCCTCCAGACTCCATCTATCACGCCCAAGCCGTGCGCCGGCTCGACGAAGAGCTGAAGCTCATCGAGCATCACAAGCTCTGCGGCTTCTTTCTCGTCTACCACGATCTGTTCGACCTCGCGCGCGAGGTGGCGATCGACGTGCGCCGGGGCTCCCGGCGCGCCAGCGGCAACTTGCTACCCGGCCGCGGGCGTGGCTCTTCGGTCTCGTCGATCGTTTGCTACCTGCTCGGCCTGTCGCATATCGATCCGATCGCCAACAAGCTTTTCCTGGGCCGCTTTCTGAACGAGACGCTCGCGTCCGTCCCCGACATCGATCTCGATTTTCCACGCGAGATCCGCGAGGAGCTGATCCGGCGCGTGTATACGCGCTACGGCAGCGAGCACGTCGGGCTCGTCTGCTCGTTTCCGACCTACCGCCTGCGCTCGGCGGTGCGCGAAATCGGGAAAGCGCTCGATCTGCCACTGGGAGAGATCGAGCTGGTGGCAAAGCTGTCGGACAGTCGGACGGACGGACTGGCGGACGAGCTGCAACATCTTCCCGGCTTCGAGGGACGCCGGGATGCGCCTCTTTGGAAGGAGCTGTGTGAGTTGGCGGCGGAGATCCGCGGCCTGCCGCGACACGTGTCGCAGCATCCGGGCGGCATGATCATCTCGTCCCGCCCGCTGATCGAGCTGGTCCCGCTCGAGCGCGCCGCGATGGAGGACCGCGTCGTCTGTCAGTGGGACAAGGACTCGTGCGACGACGCGCGGTTCATCAAGATCGACTTCCTCGCGCTCGGCATGCTGTCGCTCGTCGAGGAGTGCGTCGAGCTGATCGCGCGCCGCCGGGGCACGCCGCCGGATCTCTCGCGCATCGATTTCGAAGACCCCGTCATCTACGACCGCATCTGCGCGGGTGACACGATCGGATTATTTCAGATCGAGAGTCGCGCGCAGATCCAGATGATTCGGCGCAGCCGTCCGCGCAACCTCGAAGACCTCGCGGTCGAAGTCGCGATCGTCCGTCCGGGCCCGATCGTCGGCGGCGCGGTGAACCCGTACGTGCGCCGCCGCGAAGCGCAACGTCGCGCGCATACGGCCGGCCAGCCGTATGAGCCACCGGTCGATCATCCGCTCCTCCGCGACTGCCTCGCCGAAACCCTCGGCGTGATTCTCTATCAGGACCAGGTGCTGCAGGTGTGCCAGGCGCTCGCGGGTTTCACGACCGGACAGTCGGAAGCATTGCGACGGGCGATGAGCCGCCGGCGCTCGCATGACCTGATCGCCGGGTTCTGGGAGGAATTCCGCCAGGGCGCGCTGGGGCGCGGGGTCCCGGAATCCACTGCGGAAAAGGTTTTCAGCCAGGTGACCGCGTTCAGCGAGTTCGGATTTCCCAAATCGCACGCGGCCGCATTCGGGCTGCTCGCCTACCAATCCGCCTGGCTCAGGCACTACCACCCGGTCGAGTACTACGTCGCCCTCTTCAATAATCAGCCCATGGGCTTCTACTCGATCGACGCGCTCGGCCGCGACGCGATGCGCAACGGCATCGAGCTGCGACTGCCAGATATCAATCGGAGTGACGTCTGGTGCACGGTTGAGGAAGCAGGGAGCGAGGAACAGGGAGCAGTGCGGATCGGGCTGGGATTTGTGCGGCACTGGAGTGAAGAGACCGCGACCGCAACCGTCGCTGAGCGCGAGCGCAACGGTCATTTCAAAGGCGTCGGCGACTTCATCCGGCGCGCCCCGGCAAAGCTCAAGCGCACGGCAATCGAGGCGCTGATGTGGGTGGGCGGGTGCGACTGCTTCGGCCTTACCAGGCGCGAGCTGCTCTGGCAGGTCGGTCTCTGGTTGCCCCCCAAGGCCTCACGCTCCGGCGATGGCCGGGGCCGGCGCCAGCTCGAGCTCGCCTTGAACCACCCCCACGAGCAGCTCCATTTCGGCGGCTTGGCGGCCCATGAGCGCCTTCTGGCCGAGTACGCCACACTCGGCTTCTCGGCGAGCGGCCATCCTTTGTCGTTGGTACGTAAGGCTTTACCATCTGACCTGACGCTCAACCGGGATTTGAACAAACTGAAGGCCGGAACACTCTGCCTTGTCGCCGGCCTCGTGGTCGCCCGCCAGCGGCCCCAGACCGCGAAGGGAACGGTGTTCCTGCTGGTCGAAGATGAGACGGGCATGACGAACGTGATCGTGCGGCCCGACGTGTACGATCGTTATCGTGCGGCGATCCGCGGAGAGCCGTTCGTGCTGGTGCGCGGCAAGCTCGCAAAGGACGATGGGACGGTAAACGTGCTGGCAGAAGAGGTGCGAGGCTTACAATGCGACATCATGTCTCCGGATCCTGCTCCCAGACAATCTCCCGCCGCATTCAGCTTTTTGCGGGCGATGCGGCGCGTCGCACCCGACTCCAAAGACTGGGGATAGCCCTCGTCCCGCTTGTCCTTGCCTGTGGTGGCAAACCAGAGCCGGAGACGACCGCTCCCGCTGCCGCCGCGCCCCCGTCTCCAGCCGCTGCGCCGAGGCCTACCGAACGCCCGCTGCATCTGCTGGAGGTCAACGGCACCCGGCTCGCGTATCGCCTGAGCGGTGACAGCGGCGCAACGCCCGTCGTGTTCGTGCACGGTTCGTTGGGAGATTACCGCTCGTGGCGCGGCCAGGAGAACCCGTTTGCTCAAGCCTACCGCGTCCTCGTCTACAGTCGACGGTACCATCGGCCCAATCCGCAGGTAAGCGATACGAATCAGGTCTACTCGCCGAAAGTGCATGCGGAAGATCTGGCTGCGCTGCTGCTCACGCTCGATATCGCCCCTGCGCATGTCGTGGGATCGTCATACGGCGCCTACACGGCAATGGCGCTCGTCCGCGATCATCCCAACCTGGTACGCTCGCTGGTGCTGGCCGAGCCGCCGATCGTTTCCCTGTTGACCACGTCGGAAGCGGGTGACGCAGAACGGCGCGCCTTCTATTTGAACACGCTCGATCCGGCGCGGCGCGCGTTTGCTCGTGGCGACTCAGTCACGGCGCTGCGCACGTTCTATGACGGCCTGAACGGCCGCGGCCAGTTCGACAATCTCCCTGCTGCAATGCGAGCCGATTTGCTCGCGTATGCGTTCGAAATGCGCCAGGAGTTGCTGACGAACCGCGAGCAGTACTACCCGACGGTTTCGTGCGCGGAGCTCGGCCGCGTGACCACCCCGGTGCTCCTGGTGCGCGGCGCCCAGAGCCCGCGGCTGTTCCAGATCATCATGGACGAGCTGGCGCGCTGCCTCCAGAACGACACCACCGTCATCGTGCCCGCTGCCGGTCACCCGCCGCACCTGGGGAACCCGGTCTACTACAATCAGGCGGTGGCGCGCTTTCTGGCATCCCACTAGTCCGTATCGGCGGTTATGCTTTTGTCGTGAGACGTTTGTGGTTGTTGGGCGCCAGTTTCCTTGTCGCAGCTCCGCTCGCCGCGCAGAACCGCAGCGCCGAGCTCCTCGCCGCCGCGCGCGTTCACATTGCCGTGCAGCAATGGGACAGCGCTGATGCCGAGTTGTCCGAAGCGCTCGAGACCGCCCCGTACATCATGGACAGCTCCTGGACCTACATCTGGCGGGGAGTGCTCGAATACCAGCAGGGCCGGCAGCAACTCGCTCGCGTCAGTTTCCGGCGCGCGTTGGCGCTCCACCCTGATCCGGGCGTCCGTGGGCTCGACACAATCTCGACCGGGCTCGCGAATCTGTACGATCGTGAGTTCCGCGCGCTGCGGACGTTTCGCAGCTGGGATCTCGACCAGCCCGCGCGCTGGACGACGCGGCCGGAGTTCGCCTACCCGCGCGGGCTGTCTCCCCGGCGCCGGGCCGGAGAGGCGATCGTCCGGGTCATCGTCGATACGGCGGGCCGCGTCGAGGACCGTAACATCGAGATCATCGCGATTCCCGACTCGGCCTTCAGCGAGCCGGTGCGGCGGCTGATGACCGAGGTGGGGTTCACGCCGGCGCGCATTGCCGGAAAGCCGGTGCGCAGCCTCCTGTATTACCGGGTCGACATCGTTCCGCCCGCCCCCCCACCGCGCGACCCGGTCCGCCTCATCGAGCTGGCGCGCGCCGAGCTGCGAGCCGGTCGCGTCGCCGGCGCCCTGACACACCTCGAAGAGGCGGTCGATTCCGTCAACCGGGCCACGCCTGCGATTCGCGTCTATGCGGAGCTCGTGGAAGGGATGGCGTGGCAGGCCAAGGGCGACCGGATGCGCGCCGCCCGTACCCTCGATGCAGCCCTCGCCCATTTTGACGAGCTCCGGATGCAGGGCGTGGATTTCGCGCCGTTCCTGCGCAGTCTGGCCGACTCCATCCGCTTGACAGCCCGGCGAGAATGAGAGCATGACGACCCAGCTCGCTACGCTCGCCGGCGGCTGCTTCTGGTGCCTGGAGGCGGTCTTCGAGCAACTCAAGGGCGTCACGAAGGTCATGTCCGGCTATTCGGGCGGGCACGTGCCGAATCCCAGTTACGAAGCGGTATGCTCGGGCAACACGGGGCACGCCGAGGTCACTCAGGTCACGTTTGATCCCGACGTGATCTCGCTCCACGATCTCTTGAGCGTCTTCTTCGCCATTCATGATCCCACGACGCTCGACCGCCAGGGTGGCGACGTCGGCACGCAGTACCGCTCGGCGATCTTCTATCATGACGACGAGCAGCGGCGCGTTGCCGAGGACGTGGTGCGCGAGCTCGAGGCAGAGCACGTGTTCGACGATCCGATCGTCACGAAGCTCGAGCCGCTGAAGGCGTTCTATCCGGCCGAGGAGTACCACCGGGAGTACTACAGAAGGAATCCGAACCAGCCCTACTGCCGCGCCGTGGTTGCTCCGAAGGTCGCGAAGCTGCGCAGCAAGTACCTGGAAAAGCTCAAAGCTTAGCCGGCCGCCTTGCTCTTCCCGAGGTAGGTGCGCACGAGCGGCGCCGGGCGGCGCCGCAGCAACGCGCCTCGCAGGATGTCGCGCTCCTCCGCCGGAATGTCGACGAGGAAGCGCTCCTTCCCTTCTCCTTCTTTGACGACAATCGGCACGCCATCCCGGTACAGAACCCGGTTTGTCGTAATCGCCGGGACCGCGTCATCAGGGGTGAGGATGCCGACAAGGTTCAGCGGATCGGCGCCGCTGACCGCGATCAGCTCGTCCGCTCCCTGCTCCCTGCGCGTCGTTCTCAAGAGTCCGATGGCCTCCGGCAAGGCGTACTGCTCCCCGGAAAAGCCTCCGACAAACCGGCCGCCGCGGATCTCACCCCGCGCTTCCAGCCGGCGAAAGACCCGCAGGATGTCGCGCCAGGGCGCGAGCAGCGTCTCCCGTTGGACCAGCCGGCGGAATACGACGCCGTACCGGCGCAACAACTGCCAGGCGATTGCCTCAGCCACCTGATCTTCCGGAATGGCCGGTCGCGCGTGCGTGCGGGACCAACGGCCTGCGTTCTCGACCCCAAATGGCGCTATGCGCCCGCGCCGCCGATATCCGCCACCGAGCGGACGCCGCCGATCCGAGGGGACGAGCAAGGCACGGAGCCCGGCAAAGCTGTCCGACGAGACCAATCCCCATGCCACCAGCTCGGCCAGCCCCTTCTCGACTTCGGTCCGGAGCAACCCCGTCGCGTTGACGAGATCACCGAAGAACAGGGCCCCGCGCGTGTCGAACGCGGCGAGCAGCGCCTTGCCGGTCGAGGAAAGTGGCAGTGTAGCGGGATCGACCTCAGGATTCCCGGCTCTCCAGATCGCACCGCGATCCCGCCGGAACAGCGCGATGGGCGTGCTGCGGACGGGCCCACCCTTTCTGTTCCGCGTTCCCACTTCCGCATTCCGAGTTGCCGTCAACCGCCCCCACGCGATCTCGCCCGAAAGACACAGGCCATCGAGCCACAGCGGGTCGTAATCGGTCAACCGCGCGGGCAGCACCTCGGATTCCCACGCGCCGGCGGCCAGCTCGTAGCCGTCCAACAGATCGAGCACCGCGGCCAGGCCTTCGGGCCCTTCGCCGCGCGAGCCCGTCGCCACGCGCTGCCACTTGAACAGGAAACGGAGGAAATCGGCCGGGGTGACCGGCTCGATCTCCTTGCGGAGCCGGTCGAGTGTGTAGCGGTGAATACGCGCCAGCAGCCGGCGCTCGCACCACTCGATTCCCTCGACTCCCGAAGAGAACCTTCCACGCAAGGCGAATCCTTCATGCTCGAGCGCCGCCATGGCGAACTCGACATCGCTCGGCGGCAAGCCGAGCGCCGCAGCAACGTCGGCAGTGGTCGTGGGTCCAATGATCTCGAGTCGCCCGCGGACCAGCTCGCGAATGGCGTCTTCTCTCGTCCAGGTCCTGGCGCGTTCGCGCTCGGGTGGCGAGACGGCCGGCTCGACCGAGGATCCTGGGAACGCGGCCTGGACGAGCGGAACGCGCTCCGTGGCCACGAGCAGCCTGCCGTCCATGACCGTGGCACGGCCCGCTGCGACGAGCTTGGCAAACTCGCCGCTCCAGTCTCTGGTCTTCCCTGCCTCGATGCTCGGAACCGCGCCCATGACGAGCAGCGCGTCATGCAGCTCGTCGGCGTTCTCGGGATCCGGCCACGCCTGTTCTCTCACCAGGTCGATGGCGGCCTGGTCGAGCTTCCCGAACTCCTCGGCGGTCTTCACGTCGAGGCCGCGCCGCGTGATGACAGCCTGCGTGCGACGCTCTTCGAGCGGCGCATCGTCGAGGAAGGCGTAGGGCCGCGCGTTGATCACTTCGTGGCACAGCGGCGACGGCTCACTCGTGTCGCGCGCGACCATCGTGAACTGCCCCGCCTCCATCCCCTCGAGCACCTTTTTCAGGCCTGGGAAATCCATGGCCTCGAGCAGGCAGTCGGCGATCGTCTGATTGACGAGCGGGTGATCGGGAATCTCGCGGTCGCCCACCAGGTTTTCCGGGCAGGCGAGGTGATCGGGGATTACCGCGGCCACCAGGTCCTCCGCTTCCATGCGCTGGAGCGGGGTTGGGACTTTGCGTCCCCCGCGGAAGCGCAGCACCGCGAGCGCGCGGGTGGCATTCCAGCGCCAGCGCGTGCCGAACACCGGCGCGTCGAGCATCGCCTGCACGAGCAGGTGCTCGGCCGTCGCCGGCTTGAGGTACTGGAAGACATCCTCAAGCGGAAAGCTGTGCTGGGGACCCAGCGACAGCACGATCGCGTCTTCGGTCGCGGCGGCCTGCAGCTCGAAGTTGAAGCTGCGGCAAAACCGCTTGCGCAGCGCCAGGCCCCAGGCCCGGTTGATCCGGCTCCCGAACGGCGCGTGCAGCACGAGCTGCATCCCGCCCGCTTCGTCGAAGAACCGCTCCAGCACGAGGTTTTGCTGGGTCGGAATCGTGCCCAGGATTTGCCGCGACGCCGCCAGGTACTCGACGATCTGACGCGCAGCCGCGTCGGCGATTCCAGTGGCGTCGCCGAGCCATTGAATCGCCGCCGGTGGGTCGTCGAGCCGGTCGGCGATATCCTGCCGGAGGCGTGACACTTCCTCGGAGAGCTCGTTCGTGCGCCCCGGCGCCTCACCCAGCCAGAACGGCAACGTCGGCGGCTGGCCCTTGGCGTCGGCAACGCGAACCTGACCGGACTCGACTTTGACGACCTGATACGACGTATTGCCCAGTTGGAAGATGTCGCCCGGGTTGCTCTCGATCGCGAAGTCCTCGTTGAGTGTGCCGACGAATGTCTCCGTCGGCTCGAGGATCACGCGGTAGTCGCCGAGATCCGGAATGGCACCGCCGGAGGTGATGGCCGCGAGGCGCGCGCCACGGCGTCCTTTCAGCTTCCTGTTGATGCCGTCGTAGTGAATGTGCGCGCTGCGGCGGCCGCGCCGGGTCGTGAAGCCTTCGGCCAGCATCTGGACGACGTCGTCGAATTCCTTGCGCGCCAGATCCCGGTAGGGATAGGCCGA
>JBLNGI010000120.1:0-10524 GCA_050264615.1 Gemmatimonadota bacterium | reverse complement strand
GCCAGCGCGACGATCAGCCACTCGAGCCCCTTCGCCATGTGCGCGGTCGTGAGCGTGACGCCCGGCTCCGCGCGCGCCTCGTCGACCGGCGTGATCAGCGCCGCCTGCGTGAGGAAGCGCTCCACCGGGTTCCCGATATTCTCCAGCAGCTCGGGGTCCTGCACCTCCGCCCAGGCCGCGGCGCCGGCGACCAGCTCTCGCACGTTATCGATGCGCTCCAACCCCTCTGAGCCTTCTTCCGCCAGGTATTGCTCGTAACCGGTGGTCGCCAGGATCGTTTCGAGCGCCGTGGCCGGGTCCGCCTGCCCGACCGACGCGCGCAGGCGATCGACGAGGGATGCCACCCCGGCGAGGGCCTCCCGCACGTTGGGCCGCAGGTCGCTGATCGTCGACGCTTGTCGTGCGGACTCGAGCAGCGGCTTCCGCCATCCCGCCGCCGCCCGGGCGAGCACTGCCAGCGAGGCGTCGCCGATGCCCCGGCGCGGGACGTTGACGACTCGCAGGAACGCTTCGTCATCGGCGGGGTTGGCGATCAGGCGCAGATAGGCCAACAGGTCCTTTACTTCGCGCCGCTCGTAGAAGCTGATCGCGCCGATCAGCCGGTACGGGATGCCGCGAAACCGGAACGCCTCCTCCAACGGCCGGGATTGCGAGTTGGTGCGGTACAGGATCGCCATCTCGTCGTAGGCGGCGTCGCCCTCGATCGAGCGGCGCGAGAACTCGTTCGCCAGCCATTCCGCCTCATCCCGCTCGTCCGCGGTGCTCAGCAGCACGACCGGCGCGCCGCCCCGCTTCTCGGTGAACAGGGTCTTGCCAAGCCGGGTCTTGTTTTCGGCGATGATCGCGTTGGCTGCATCGAGAATGACCTGGGTGGAGCGGTAGTTTTGCTCCAGCCGCACGAGCTTGGTGCCGGGAAAGTCGTTCTGGAACGTGAGCATGTGGCGCACATCCGCGCCCCGCCAGCCGTAGATCGCCTGATCGTCGTCGCCGACCACGCAGAGATTGCCGTGCCGGGTTGCGAGATGCTTGACGAGCAGATATTGCGCGGCGTTGGTGTCCTGGAACTCATCCACCAGCACGTGCTGAAACCGGTCCTGCCAGTACGCGAGGCGTTCCGGATGCTCGCGAAACAGCGCGAGGGGCTGCAGCAGGAGATCGTCGAAATCCATCGCATTGGCCTGTTTCAGCGCCGGTCCCAACGCGGCAAAGATGTCTGCCGCGACCTGGATCAGCGGCGTGTCGGCCTGCTGAGCCAGCTCCTCAGGCCGCAGCATCCGGTTCTTCGCGCCGGAGATGACGCCGTGCACCGTGCGTGGTGGATAAGCTTTCGGCGACAATTGCCGCGCCTCGAGCAGTCGTTTGACCAGCGCTTCGGAGTCGTCGGCGTCGTAAATCGTAAAATTCGGCCCGAACCCCAGCAGCGGCGCCTCGCGCCGCAGCAGCCGCGCCGAGAGCGAGTGAAACGTGCCGATCCAGAGGCCGCGGGGGTCGCGCCCGAGCAGCTGGGCGATGCGGGTGCGCATCTCCCCCGCCGCCTTGTTGGTGAAGGTGACGGCGAAAATCCGCTGCGGCGCTACGCCATGTGTGGTGATGAGGTAGGCAATGCGTGCCGTGAGCACGCGCGTCTTGCCCGAGCCCGCGCCGGCGAGCACCAGGAGCGGACCTTCGGCGTGCTCGACCGCCTCCCGTTGGGCGGGGTTTAATGGAAGAGGGGGGAGTCCAGTCATGGCGTTCCCGCCCTAAAAGGGTGGGCCCATCAAGACATTGTCCCTAAGGCGCCAGCCTGTGACATCACGATGATAGCGGGAACTCCAACACGAAAATTGCACCTGTGCCGTCCGGTCCCGGCCGGTAGGTCACCCGGCCGTCATGCTGCTGCTCGACGATCCGGCGGGCGAGCGCGAGCCCCATTCCCCAACCGCCCGTCTTGGTGCTCGCGCCGGGCTCGAACAATTGCCCCTGCATGTCCGGCGCCACGCCCGGCCCGTCGTCGCGCACACTCACGCGTCCCATCGAGTCTTCCGCCTCGACATCCACGTCGATGCGCCCCCCACGGCCGCTCAACGCATCCACCGCGTTCTTCACGATCACTTCGAGCGCCCATTCGATGAGCACGGGATCGCCCGTCGCCGTCGGGCCCGCGCCCGGCGACGTGAGCGTGATCGTGACCGAATGCGCGAGCGTGGGCAGCCGCGGGCGGAAATACGCGACGACGCGCTCGGCGACGATACCCAGCCCCACGGGCTCGCGCCGCGCTGGACGGCCGATCCGCTCGAACCGCTTGGCCACACGCTGCAGCCGCTCCGCATCAGCCTCAAGATGCTCGACCAGCTCGCTGCCCGGCGTACCCGGATTCTCGCGCAGGTAATCAATCCACCCCGTGAGACTCATGAGCGGCGTGCCGAGCTGGTGCGCCGACTCGCGCGCCATCGCCACCCACAGCCGATCCCGCGCCGCCGTCACGCGCTCGCTCATCGCCCAGACGGCGAGGAGCACGAGGCAGAGAAACATCGCGCCCTGGAGCACCGCCAGACCCGTGAAGGCCCGCGCCGCGGGCAGTGCGCCGTAATGAATCGTGCCGACGCCCGGCTGGATGAGCGGGGCGTGAATCCGGTCGAGCTCGGCGATCCAGGTCCGCCGCGTCTCCTCGCTCGCGTCGGGGCCGAACGGGGCGTTGTCCAGCGCCGTGACCCGCCCCGCCGTGTCGGTGACGGCGATCGGGATTCCGAGATGCCGGACCTCGTCGGCGAGCTCGAGCAACGCGTCGGCGGCGGCGCCTTCGCGCGGATCGTTCAGGCCGGCGAACACACGGCCGAGCATGCGGCTCGTCTCGCGCGCGTCGTTGCGGAGGTGTCGGGCGACGATCCAGGCGTAGCCGACCGAGAGCACGCCGAACAGCAGTGCGGCCGCGATGAGCGCGGGCGGACCCGCGCGGCGCAGAGCGTCTCTAGGCAAGGCGGTCAGTGCCGACATACGGCACCAACACCGGCGGGATCGTCACCGAACCGTCTGGCTGCTGGTGGGTCTCGAGCAAGGCCGCGATCGTGCGCGGCAGCGCGACGCCAGAGGCATTCAGCGTATGGACGAACTCGGGTTTCTCGCCCGGTTTGGGGCGGGCCCGGATGTTTGCGCGCCGCGCCTGATAGTCGGTGAACGTGCTCGAGCTCGAGACCTCGAGCCACTGCCCCACCCCGGGTGCCCAGGCTTCCAGGTCGTAGGTCTTGGCGGCCGCAAAACCAAAATCGTTGGCCGGCAGCACGGCGACCCGGTACGCGAGTTCCAGCCGCCGCAGCACCTCCTCGGCGTGTCCGGTCAGTTTCTCGTGCTCGGCGGGGGAATCGCCGGCGCTGGAAAAACGGACCAGCTCGACTTTGTCGAACTGATGCACGCGCAGCAGCCCGCGCGTGTCCTTGCCGGCCGCGCCGGCTTCCCGCCGGAAACAGGGTGTGTAGGCGACATAGCCTTTGGGCAACGTGGTACCGTCGAGGATCTCGTCGCGGTGCAGATTCGTCACCGGCACTTCAGCCGTGGGGATGAGAAACAGATCGTCGGTGCCGAGGCGGTACATGTCGTCTTCGAACTTGGGAAGCTGTCCCGTGCCGGTCATCACGTCACGCCGCACCAGCAGCGGCGGCTCGACTTCGATGTAGCCGTGCTCGCGCGTGTGGAGATCGAGCATGAAGTTGATGAGCCCGCGCGCGAGGCGCGCGCCCAAACCCACCAGCACCGGAAATCCCGACCCCGAGAGCTTCGCGCCGCGCGCCAGATCGAGGATGCCGAGCTTCTCCGCGATCTCCCAATGCGGCTTGCCGCCTTTCGGCACCGGTGTGCCCCAACTCCGAATGACGGTGATCTCCTCCGGCACCTCAGAGAGAGGTAAGTTCGGAACGAAGTGAGCCTTCGCCTCGAGCGTCGTCTCGATTTGCCGCAGCTCGCTTTCGAGACCCGTGATGCGCTCGCCGAGTTTGCGGCGCTCGGCGACGACGGTGGCCGACAGGCCACCGGCCTTCGCGGCGAGCGCATCGGATTTCGCCGCGTCGTTGCGCTCCGCCTTGAGGGTGTCGAGCTGCGCGGTGAGCGTGCGCCGCTTCATGTCGAGCGCCTCGATCTCGTCGAGCAGGCGGGTGAGCGACGCGTCGCCGCGACGGGCGAGCGCCGACCGCACCTGACCGGGCGAGGCGCGCAGCAGCTTGAGATCGATCACGGGTTAGCGCTTCGGCAGGCCTGGTTCGAGCCCGCGATAGCCGCAGTTGACGTTGTTGAGAATCTCGAAGTCGATCCGGCGCTCGGCAGAGGTTGTGTCGATCGCCAGCACGTGCAGCTTGGCGTAATAGATCGACTGGATGCCGTACGAGCAGATGAGCGGCCGCGAATGAATGATCAAAACCGCATTGGAATCCACGACCATCGCGCTGTCCGATAGATAGGTACCGGTGGGCGCGACGGTGATGGAGTCGAACGCATGGAGCGTGCGCTGCATGCCGGACGCGCGCGGCAGTCCCATCGCGCCCGTCGGCAACAGCACCGGACGGCCGAGGCTGTCGATATCGAAGGCAAAGTCGAAACCTTGCAGGCTCTGATCGGTACGAACGGCCTGCCGGAATTGAATCACGTAGGCAGACGGCGTGGTCACCGGCGTGCCGCTCAGCGCGTATAACGACACCGTGTCGGTCCGATTCGCGATCGTCGGCGGCGGCAGCCCGAGCGGGTCGCCGCAGGCGGCGGCGAGCGCCAATGCCACAAAGAGTAAGGAAAAGGTGCGCATGGAAGTGCTGGAGAACTTACAGGGCCGGCTTCGAGTGGGTCAACCCACAGTCGCTGCTTGACTTCGACTTCCATGACTCCTACGTTGGCCCGCTCGTATGGCGACTATCCGCGACGTGGTGGAGGCGCTGAGCCGGGCCAGCGGTGTCGACGCGGTGGTGGTGGTCGGGCGCGACGGGCTGCCCATCGATTCGCGCGTCGGGAATGGCGTGGACGCCGACAGCGTCGCTGCGCTGCTCCCATCCGCGATCAAGCACATGGCCGAGCTGGGTGGCGCTGGAGGTCGCGGCGAGTTCAACACGGCCGTCATCGAGTTCGGGGGCGGCCTCGCGATCGTCACCGTGCTCAATGCCGAAGCGCTGCTGATCGTGCTGGTGCAGCCTGCGACGAATGTGGGCGCCCTGCTGTTCGATCTTCGCCGTCACCGCACCGCCATCGCAGGTCTCTTGTAATCGGGGGGCGCCGTTGACCAACTCGGCACGGCACCTGTTGGTCGTGGACGATGAGCCGCACATCGGGTTCGTCCTTCGGCCATTTCTCGAACAGCTCGGGTACCGGGTCAGCATGGCCCGAACCCTGAGCGACGCGCGCAGCGCGCTGCGCTCGCAGCCGGCCACCGACGGTCTGTTGCTCGATTTGCATCTCCCCGACGGCTCCGGCCTCGATTTGCTGCGCGAGTTACGCAAACAGAGCGGCACGGCCCGCATGCCCGTGCTGGTGCTCACCGCCGAGGGCGAGGACCGGGTGTTGCGCGAAGCACGCCGGCTCGGCGCCGCCCTCGTCACCAAACCGTTTTCCCCCACCAAGCTCATGCAGCGGATCGCGATGATGTTCGGCGACGACCCCGAGATGGAGCAAGGGGCGCCGCGATGACCGTCTGGGCAGCGATCCTCGCCGGCGGATCCGGCACCCGGTTCTGGCCGCTCTCCACTCCTGAGCGCCCCAAGCAGCTGCTGCCGCTCACCGGCGACCGCCCGCTCCTCGCGCAAGCCGTCGCGCGCCTGCGGGGGCTGGTGCCGCCCGAGCGCGTGCTCATTCTCACCGGGCCGGCACTCGTGGAGCGCGTCGCCGCGACCGTCCCCGAAGTCCCCCAAGCCAATATCCTCGCCGAGCCGCGCGCCGCCTCTACAGCGCCGGCGCTCGCGTGGGCCGCGCACTGGATCGCCAAGCATGATCCCGGCGGGCAGATGCTCTCGCTGCACGCCGATTGGGCAGTCGGGGACGACACGGCGTTCCGGGCGGCGGCCACTCACGCCCTCGGCGTCGCGGCGGAGCAGGACGTGTTGGTCACCGTGGGCGTCAAACCAACGCGAAACGAGACGGGATACGGCTACATCATCCCCGGCGAGCCGCTGGGGAGCGGGCGCAAGGTCAAGCGATTCGTCGAAAAGCCGAGCCCCGCGCGCGCGGCCTTGCTGCGCCGGCGCGGCGCCCTGTGGAATAGCGGACTGTTCGCTTGGGGAGCGGCGCGCTTCCTCGGCGAAGCGGGCGCGTATGCCGAGGAGCTCGCCCCCGGCTGGTCGGCACTCAATGCGGGCGATGCCCCGCGCTTTTTCGGGGCCGTCACCCCGGTGGCCGTCGACATCGCCGTCCTCGAGCGCACCAAACGGCTCGCCGTCGTCACGGGGACGTTCCCCTGGGACGACATCGGCTCGTGGGATGCCCTGCTCCGGATCCGGCGGCGCGATGCGCAGGGCAACGTGACCGTCGGCAATGTGGCGCTGGGCGACGACGTGCGGAATTCGGTCGTCTGGTCGGAGAATGAGCGGATCGCGGTCACCGGCGTCGCAGACATGGTGGTGGTTCGCGCCAACGGGCACACGCTGGTGATGCCGACCGGCCGAGCGGACAAGTTGAAAGAGCTGGTCCAGCGCTTATGACCGCCCCGCCGAGCCTCTACTTGCTCGATCCCGATCCGGGGCCCACCTGGGAGCCGTTCGCGGGAATCAGGCCGATCTGCGAGTTGCGCGCCGGCGCGCACCTGATCCGCGAGCGCTGGGAAAATTTCCTCGGCACAGAGGCGGCCGGCATTTTTGCACTGCCGCACCTGGCGGGCTTCCCCGAGCCCGGTCTGCCCCCGGTCGAGGTGCGGCGCCCGGTGAGCGGACCGGCGGTCATCGGCTCGTCGACGTTCGCACCGCGCGGCCTTGCATCGCCGTTGCCCGACACTCCAGCGCGGCTCGTGCACGGCGGGATCACCGTCGGATGGGGGGTCCCGGCCGGGACAACCTGGAGCGGCCCCGTCGCGAACGCACACGCCGTCGAAGTGCAGGGCGTGCTGCTGCGCGGCGTCTACGACCTGATCACCGCGCTCGAGCAGCTGCTGCGTGAAGACGCGGTGAAGCTGCTGACCGGCGACTCGGACGCGGTCCCCCAGGGCAGCATCGTCGTAGGCGACCCGGCCTGGGTTGCGGTCCACGAGGCGACGGTCGAGCCGGGTGTCGTGTTCGACACCCGCAACGGCCCCGTCGTCCTGGAGAGCGGCGTGGAGGTCCGGTCAGGCACGAGGCTCGAGGGTCCGCTGTGGGTCGGTTCCAACACGCGAGTGGTTGGCGGGCCAATCCGCAACTCGGCGATCGGGCCGTGGTCGGTGGTGCATGGCGAGATGTCCACCACGGCGCTGCTGGGCTACGCCAACAAGAGCCATTTCGGCTTCGTCGGACATTCGGTGGTTGGCCGCTGGGTCAACCTCGGCGCCGGCACGACGACGTCGAACCTCAAGAGCACATACGGGCCCGTGCGTCTGCACATCGGCGACCTGGACCTGGAGACCGGCCACCAGTTTCTGGGTAGTCTCATTGGCGACCACGCCAAGACCGCGATCGGGATCATGCTCGATACGGGATCGGTCATCGGCGCGGGCGCGAGCGTGTTCGACGGCGTGCGCGCACCGAAGTATGTCCCGCCCTTCGCGTGGGGAGGCTCCGCATCCGAGCGGATGACGCAGCAGAAGTTCCTGGAGACCGTCGAGCGCGTCCTGCCCCGCCGCGACGTGCAGGTGACCGACGCGATGCGGTCGTACTTGACCCGGGCATACGAGTGGCTGACCAGGTGAGCGACGCCGGACAACGCTACCGCCGGCTCGGCAAGTACGAGCTGCATCAGCTCCTGGGCGAGGGCGCGATGGGCATCGTGTGGAAAGCCTACGACACGGTGCTGCGGCGCTACGTGGCGCTCAAGCTGCTGAGCGCGAGTTTCCGCAAGACCACGGACATGCACGAACGCTTCCTGCGCGAAGCACGCGCCGCCGGCGCGATCCAGCACGCGAACATCGTCACGGTCTACGATCTGGGCGAAGCGGAAGGCCAGCTCTACATCGCGATGGAGCTCGTGGAGGGCCGCGATCTTTCCGACATGATCGTGCTGCGGGATCCGCTCGCGCTCGAGCGCAAGCTCGACATTACCATCGAAGTCCTCACCGGCCTGCATTTCGCGCATCAACGGGGCGTGATCCATCGCGATGTGAAGCCGTCGAACGTGCGGGTCATGCCGGACGGCCGCGTGAAGATCATGGACTTCGGGATCGCGCGGCTGCAAAAGGCGGACGCGACCGGGTCGGGCTCCATCGTAGGCACGCCGACGTACATGGCGCCCGAGCAGATCACCAATGGCGCGATCACACCCGCCACCGACGTGTTCTCGGTCGGCTGCATGCTGTACGAGCTGCTGTGCTATCAGCGCCCGTTTGAAGCGGAGTCGGTGCACGGCGTGCTGTACCAGGTGCTCACCACCGACCCGCGACCGCTCCGTACCGTCGCACCGTCGATCCCCGCCGCGCTCGAGCGCGTCGTCGCCAAGGCCATGAACAAGGTGCCGCACGAGCGCTATGAGTCGGCGGGCCAGATGATGTCGACGCTGCAGCAGATCCGCTCGGCGTTGTCAGGCGCGGATGACGAGGCGACGCAGCCGCTGGGCCGCTGGACCCCACTGCCGCAGCCGCTGCTCAAGCTCATTACGCATGCGTCGATGCGCGCCCGGCTGGCGGTGCTCGGCGCGCTGGCCGCCGTCGTGCTGCTCCTGCTCTTCTCACCCGGACAACCGGGAGACAACGAGGCGAATGCCGTGCTCGCGCCGCCGCCGGTGATTCCGCCGGCGCCGGCCACGCCGCTGATCGTTCCCCCTACCGTAACCGAGGCGCCGGTTTCGATGGCGGTGACCATGCGGCGCGACTCCGCCTTCGCGGCCCGGGATCGAGCCAGCGCGGCCGGCGCGCTCAAGAACAGCGTCCCCGCCTGGATTCTCGCCGAATCGATGTTTCAGGCGTCGGAGCAGGCGCTCCAGGCAGGCGATCAGTCGCGCGCGATCCGAGGCTACGTGGAGGCGGTGTCGCAGTACACCCGCGCGCGCGAGCAGGCGCGCGTGATGGACCGGGAAGCGCGCCTGATGGTCGGGCGAGTGGCGCCTGTGGTGCAGGCGTTACCCACGGGAGCGGCGGCCGCGAACGCGGGCACCTTCCTCGTGCGGGCCGAATCGCTGCTGCGCGAGCAGGACTTTACGCTCGCCAAGGTCGCGGCGCAGAGCGCCGAGCAAATCGGGATCGACGCCGGCATCGCCCCCCCGAGCCCGCAGCCGGCAAACGCACGCGAGGCCGTCGACGTGCTGCTCAGCGATCTGGGCCGAGCGCTTGCGAGTCAGCGCATCGCCAATCTGCGCGTGCTGTATCTCGGCCTGACCGACGAGGAGCGCCGCGGCTGGGAGGCGTTCTTCCGCGAGTGGAACCAGATTACCGCCAAGTTTTCGATCGACAACTTCCGCGTGCAACCCAACGTCAGCACCGCCACGGGCGACGTGCGCGCGACGTTCCAGTACGTGCCTGCCGCCGGCGGCGCGCCGCGCATGGACCGGCGGCGGTTCGAGATGCGGTTCGAGAAAAAAGACGTGGGCTGGAGACTGGCCGCGGTCAACGAACTGAAATGACCGCCGTCTACCAGGCGCGCTGATTCGGTGCGGGCGGATCCGGAATCACGAGCGAGTCGGCACGCGCGTTGGCAGGCCCCACGCGCCGGAGCGTCACCGGCTTCTCCAGATCGCCGCCGCTGATCGTCAGCTTGTCACCCGCCAGCTTCATGCCGTAGACCTGCCAGACGCCATCGCCGAGTGTAATCCACAGGCTGTCGCCGACCACGCGCCACCGGGCGACGTCCTCGCCGAACTGCGCCGAGCTGTCGGCGCGCACCATGATGTGCCGGATCTCATCGCCCGAGCGCGCCTGCCAGTTGCCGGTGAGCTTCAGCGGCGCCTGCGCCGAGACCAGCGCGAGCGCTCCCGCCCTCAGAATCCAAAACCGAGCCATGGGAGCAATCATAGCCAGGCCGAGCGAGCTTGTGCAGCGGGGTCGGACACGATTGCGACCTGGGGCTCCCATTGCCGCATCATGCGCACGAACGCGTCGCACAGCGCGGAATCGAACTCGAGCCCGCTGCGCTCCTGGAGGTAGCCGAGCGTCTTCTCGAACGACCACGCCTCCCGGTAGGGCCGCCGCGTGCGCAAAGCATCGTAGACATCGCACACGTGCACCAGCTTGCTCGCGTGATGGCACTCCCGCGCGTAGTGGAGCACGGGATACCCGCCCCCGTTGATCATGATGTGGTGCTCGTAGGCGACCACGACGGCGAGATCGAGGTCCTCTTCCACCTCGAGCAGCATGCGTGCACCCGCCACAGGATGCTCGTTCATCAGGGCCCGTTCTTCGTCGGTCAGTCTCCCCGGCTTGGTGAGGACGTCGAGCGGAATCTTGACCTTGCCGATGTCGTGCAGCAG
>JBLNGI010000119.1:0-7626 GCA_050264615.1 Gemmatimonadota bacterium | reverse complement strand
ACCCGGTGCTTCGCCGATGGTGACGCTTCCGCAAACGTCATGTTCAGCTCGGGCGAGAAGAACAGCGGATCATAGCCAAACCCGCCGCTGCCACGCGGCTCGGTGAGAATGAACCCGTCACACGTAGCTTCGACGATCTCCGGGGCGTTGCTGGGAGATGCGAGAAACGCGACGACGCAGCGGTAGCGCGCGCTGCGCTGGGCGTCTGGAATTCCGGCCAACTGCTTGAGGAGCACCGCGTTGTTATCGGCGTCGGTGCCGGTGAACGACCAGCGGGCCGAGCGAGGGCCCGGCGCTCCACCGAGCGCGTCGACCTCGATCCCGGAATCGTCCGCAACCGCCGCCTGTCCGGCACGCGTGGCGTAGTAGCGCGCCTTCGAAACCGCGTTTTCCGCGTAGCTCATGCTGCGCTCGAGCTCGGCTTCCTCGGGCAGGGGCTCCAGCATGCGCTCGTTCGGAAATGACAGCTCGAAGGGAAGCCCGGTGAACAGCTCGCGGATCTCGCGTGCCTTCCCCGCACTGCGCGTGCCGACCAGCAGCTTCATCCGTCTCGGGGCGGGCGCAGTTGGGCGAGCAGGTTCGTCGTGGATTGGTCGTTCACCAGCGGCACGCGTACCACGCGCCCGCCCCACCCTTCGACCTCGTCGGCGCCGACGATGTCCTGCCGTTGATAGTCGGCGCCTTTGACCAGCACGTCGGGCCGAATCCTGCGAATCAACGCGAGCGGCGTGTCCTCATCGAACACCACCACACAATCGACCGACGCCAATGCCGCTACCACGCGGGCGCGCTCGGCCTCTCGGACTACGGGCCGATCGGCACCCTTTCCGAGCCGCCGCACCGACGCATCGCTGTTCACGCCCACGACCAGCGCATCCCCCTCGGCGCGGGCCGCTTCGAGCAGCGACACATGTCCGGTATGGAGCAGATCGAACACCCCATTGGTGAAAACGACTTTTCCCCGTTGGAGGCGCCAGCGAGCAGCGTCCTCGGGCGTGCGGATCTTCGCGGCGGTGTTCAGAGCGGCTGCGTCGCTCTGGGATGGAACGAGAAGGTGTGATTGAAGAACGGCAGTGACACGGCGTCGCTGTACTGGGTCTCGATGACGATCTCGCGGGGTGACGCGGAGCGGCGGATCCGCAGCTGGCGCGTTCCGGCCGAATCGGGGATGCCGATCTCCTCGATCGCCGCCTGAATGCGGCGCTGGATCGTCCCGTCGTCGAGCCCGGGCGCGAGTCGGGACTGCGTCTGCAGTTCGTCGAGCAGGCGGTAGTAGCGGAAGTAGACTTCGCCGATGTTGACGCCGTAATACAGGACGGCGACGAAGATGAGCAGCGACAGGAGGCAGCCGCTCGAGCTGGCGCCGCGCCGGGCGCTCGTTACCACTGCGACTGTGCTCCGTCGACGATCTGGTTCACGAGCTTGTCCAGCGCGACCTTCCGTCCTTCCGATTCCCGGCCGGGATTGTACTCGCCGTCCACGAGCACCTGCCGCTTCCACACGGTCGTGCCTTCACGTTGGTTCAGAATCTCGACGTCGACCGCGAGCTGCACTTTGCGCCTGGTCACCGTGACCTCTCCCTGTCCGGGCAGGAGCGCGATCGGCACGTCGGGATCATAGCGCGCAATGCGGCCGCGCACGAGCGCGTCCGCGGTGGCCTCCGGGGCGACCCGCAACCCCAGCCGGCCCTCGAACGCCTGCCGCACCGCCTCGCTGACCTCCTGGGTCAGCGCCGGTTCCGGCGTGTCGTTCTCGAACGGAAGGATCGCGACCGTCTTGACGTTGGGCAGCGTGCCGCCGGCGAAGCCGTAGATGCAGCCGGCCAGCCACAGGCTCGACGCGCTAATGAGGACTGCGCCACACATGCGGCGGCATGACCGCCGCGGTATCCACCATGCCAACCGTGAGCTCAAATCGGGCCGGACCCTCCGGAAAATCGACGCGCGCGCTCGCGGGCCGCTGTAATGCGTCGAGCCTGGAACGACTGCGGGCGACGCGCTTTCCCTGCCGCCGCCATTCGGCTTCGAGCAGGATCGTCCGTCCCGCGCTGTCCGTCGCCACATAGTCGAGCGTATCCTCCACCTGCGCGAACCGCCACACCAGACGCCGCGTGGTGCGCGCCGAATCTACGAGCTCGGCACTGAACACGCTGGCATCGCTCGCCGGCGGCCGCACCATCGCGAATGCCGCCCACAGCATCGGAATCGCCGGGACCAGCGAGCGAAAGTTCTTCTCCGGCTCGGCCCACAAGACCGAATCGCCGATGACGACGGCGGCCCCTGCGCCCCAGTTGAAGGGGCCCGCGTAATCGAATCGCAGCGAATCGGGCGGCACGATGCGCACCGTCCCGCGGCCCGCATACTTGACCCGCTCGTCCTGATAGCGCCACCGAAACCGGATCAGCCTCGACGTGCGCGGCAGCGTCCGGTCTGTCCACGCTGCCCCGCTGTCGCGTTCGGCTGGAGCGAGCGGCAGCGGCACGAGCGGCGCGGGCGCGTGCGGCCCCGGACAGGCCGCGAGCAACACACAGGCGCCAATGTAGGAAAGGGAGCGAGACCGGGTCAATAGTTGTAGCCAAAGAAGAAATCCACGAAGCGGCGATTTCTCGTGCTCGCGGGCAGGCCGTAGAATCCCAGCTCGGTCGTGCCGAGTCTCCAGCCGATATCCAGTCGCAGCACGAGCGGCGGCCCGATCGGCATGCGCAAGCCGATGCCGCTCGATCCCAGCACGCCGCGGCGCGTCGTCTCGTCCGACCAGGCACGTCCGTAGTCGAGGAACAGCGCGGCCTGGACACCGGGGAATCGCGCCGCGCCGAACGGGAAGCCGATCGTCAGGAAGTCGGTCAGCGGGAATCGGAATTCGGCGTTCGCCAGCCAGGCGTACGTGCCCGAGACGTAGCCGTTGGGCGGATAGCCGCGCAGGCCCCACGGACCACCGATCCCGATGCGCCGGGGCCGCTCGCCACCCGACGCGTATCCCTCCGCGCGCAGCGCCAAGGCGCTGTGCAGCGACGTGCGCAGGTACTTGCGGAGGTCGAGCGACACGATCCACGAATCGAAGCGGCCGTTACTCAAATCGTTCACGAGCCCGCCGGTGAGGTTGTAGCGCTCGCCGTCGATCGGGCCCGTGGGCAGCCAGAGCGTGTTGTCCTTGACGTAGGTGAGGTAGTTGGATGCCAACCAGGCGACCCGGCGCGGCTCCACGACGCCCGGCGAGAACAGATCGAAGCGGTCCGAGTGCTCGATGCGATACTCGCCCACGATGCGCCGGAAGCGCGTGAACGGGTAGCGGATCTGCGCGAACGCCCCGTACGATTTCTCCTCGTACAGCGTCTGGAAATCGCCCTCGTAAAAGAGCCCACGCTGGCGGAACGTGCCCACGCCCCAGTTGATGCGACGCGACTGATTCAGATAGAACGCGGTGCCGTTGATGTTATCGAGCAGGCTGCCGAAGCCCGACGTTTGAAACGACGACAGGGTGAGGAGCAGGAGGTGATCCGACAGCAGGTCGCTGAAGACGAAGACGGCCCCCTGCGCGGAGCCGAGGCCCGGTGCGACCACCGCATCGGCGGCGGCGAAATCGAGACTGAACTTGCGCTCGTACGGCGTTCCGTCGGTGCGGGCGTAGATCGGATGCGACAACTCATCCCAGGTCCAGAACGGCAACGGCAGGCTGTCGTCGCTGACCAGCGCAAACGTGCTGCTCGGATCGTCGAGCGCTGGCGCCAGGTAGATGTTGAAGCTCAGGTCGGCGTAGGCCCCGAACAGCAGTCCGCCGTGGGCGCCCGACACCCACTGCGGATCGAAGGCGCCATTCAGGGTCTGGGTCTCACGCCGGCCCGTCCCCAGCGCATCGATCGAGTAGATCTGGAACGTGCCGTCGCGATCGCTCGAGAAGTAGATGCGGTCGGCGGCTTCCCCGCCCCAGCGCGGCGCCTCGTCGCGCCAATTGCCGTACGTGAGATAGCGAATCGCCCCGGACGCGAGATCGAGCGCGAAGAGGTTGTGCGCCCCCTCGACCCCGTACGGGGTGCGGTCCGACGCGAACACGACCGTGTGGCCGTCCGGACTGATGGTGGGATCGAGATCTTCGTAGCGATCGGAGGTGAGGCGCTCCAGGCGCCCCCCTCCGCCGCCCGCCTCGGCGGAATCAGCCCGATCGTCGAGCCACAGTCGGTACAGGTCGGAGTAGCCCGACACCGACAGCCCGCTGAAGATCACGCTCTTGCCATCGGGCGCCCACGCCGGTGACAGGATCGACACGAGCTCCGGGAATTGATAGCGGGCGACGACCTTGCCCTTCGCCAAATCCCAGAAGAACAGGGCATCACGCTCCGCGTACTTGCTGCTGAAAGCCGCCACCCCGCTGGGGTGGACATCCATACGCGACTCGAAGAAGTGGAACGACTCGAACTGCTCGTTCGACTCCCCCTGCACGACCGCGCGCTTGTTCCGGCCGGCCAGGTTCTCGGCGTAGATCGTGGTGTAGCCGCTCGACGGCGAGAAGTAGAGGAACGACGGGATCGTGTCGCCGGGGAGCTGGTAAGCGGTCGGCTTGATCGCAAGCTCCGTCAGCTTGTGCGCCGTGATCGCCAGGGGCGGGCTCGTGCTGACCGCGGGATAGTACTGTTGGCGCATCCAGTACTGCCATTCGTCCGACAGCTCCTCGATCGAGCGGCCGTACACGCCGTGGAGGGCGAGATCGAAGCCGGCGTACTTCCAGATATCGCTGTAGAGCTCCAGGATGCGCCACTCGCCGTAGCGCTCGGCCAGGAACCGATGGATGCTGCCGCCGACGGGATACACGAGGCCGCCGTAGGCGTACGTGAGCTGCGGGAGCGTCGGCAGCTCCCCTTCGATCGTCATCTCCCGCAGGATCATCTGGTCGCGGCTGTCTTCGCCGGCGGAAAAGAACTCCGCGAGCCCCTCGGTCCACCAGAGCGGCAGTCCGACTTGCCGGAACCTCGGATAGCGACTCCAGGTCTGGGCCGCGATGCTGAGCTGGAAGACGTGGACGAGCTCGTGGCGGATGGTGTGCCGAAACTCGGCGTAATTGCCCCGGAACGGGATGGCGACGCGGCGTCTCAAAAACTCGGTCACGCCCAGCAGGCCTTCCGGCGGAATGAACGGCAGGATGTTGGTCTGCTCGAAGTCGGTGTGCGACGCGTACACGATCAGCGGGATGCGCTGCGTCACGGCATGGGTAAAGCGCTGCTCGAGCGTGTCGTAGCTCTGCTCCGCGTACGCAAGCGCCACGCGGCCCAGCTCTTCTTCCTCGGGATAGTAGTAGAGGTCGACATGCTCGCCGCGCAGCACACGCCAGTCGAAGCGGCGGTACTGGATCTTGTTCTGCCCGAAATAGCCGAACTGCGCCGGCAGCGCGCTGACGGCACCGAGCGCGAGTGCGATCAGGCAGGCGACATGGCGGGTGCGGCTCCGCTTCATCTGTGAATGCTCCGGATGCGATCGCCCTGGCCGATCGCGTTCAACACCACCACACCGGAAGCGACACGTCCAAAAATCGTATAGATGCCGTCCAGATGCGGCTGTGGGGAATGCGTAATGAAGTACTGACTCCCTCCCGTGTCCGGACCCGACAACGCCATGCCGACTCGGCCCGCCTCGTAGCGGACGGGATTGATCTCGTCACGCAGGACGAAGCCCCCCCCCGGACCGCCCCAGCCGTCGCCTCTGGGATCGCCATCCTGGACGACGAAATTGGGCACGACACGATGCCAGCGCGTCCCGTCGAAGAACCGCCGCTCCACGAGCTCGAGGAATGCGGCAACGGTCAGCGGCGCTTCGGCCGGCAGCAGCTCGATATCGAGCGTGCCCCGCTCGGTCTCGAGCGTGACGTGCGGGTTGCTGCCGGCCATGCCCGGCCACAACCACCGCCGTGCGATGTCTCGATAATCCGCAATGGTCCGACCCGTCGCAATCGGGAGCACCGCCCCCCACGCGTCGCGCGTGTCGGGGAGCGTATCAGCCGCGAGCCGGCGCACGAGATAGTCCGCGGGCCGCGGCACCACCGAGATAAACTTCGTCGCCACGCGCAGGCGACCGCTGGACGAGCTCGCGGCGATCGCCCCAAGCGCCGAGACGGCCGAGAGGCGCGCGTCATTGAAGGAATCGGCTTCGGCGCGGTTGTATGCGCCCACGAGCAGATCGACGTCCGAGACGCTCGGTTGCCGCGCGACGAGTTCGGCCGCCACGCTGCGCACGGCGGCATCGGCGTGCCCCAGCAGCGCGCGCGCGCGCGTGAGCACCGCGGTGTCCGTGGCCGGCGTGAGGCGCTGCAGCGCCTGGAGCGCCTGCGCGACGACGCGTCCGTCGGGATCGGCGAGCAGCGCCTCCACGCGGGCGCGCGCGCGCGCGGCTCCGAATGCTTCCGCCGCGACGCTGCGCCACCGCCAATCCGCATCGCCCGTCAGTGCGGCCGCGGCCGTGGTGCCACCGGCGCTGTCCGCCTGCGCGAGCGCGATCACCGCTTGGCGCCGGATCGCGAACACGCTGTTGGTCACGCGGGCTCGCAGCGCCTCGAGCGCCGCGGCGCCGCGGATCACGCCGAGCGTCGTCTCGGCCTGCACGGCGACGCCGATGTCGCGGTCGGCCACGAGCGGCGCGACGGCGCCCGCGACGCTCGAATCCCGCAACGAGGCGAGCGCGCGGAGCGCGTTCACCCGGATTTGCGCGTCGGCATCAGCGAGCAGGGGGCGCACCGCGTCCACCGCGCCGCGTGGATTGATCCGGGCGCTGTCGAGCAGCGCGCGCGTGATGCCGCGCGCCGCGACGGCTCGGACCTGGGGGTCCTGATCCGAGAGCGCGCGGATCAGGAGCGGCGCGCCGGCTGCCGCCCGCAGTCGCCCGAGTGAGTACAGCGCGCGCCACCGGGTGGCGGTGGCAGTGGCGTCCGCGAAACGGACCAGCCGGCTGACGGGCGCACGCGCCGCCAGACGCCAGGCCTCGAGCAATGCCTGATCGACGACCGGGGTCGAGGCCTCCGGGGACCCGCTCGCGATGATCTCGCTCAAGGCCCGCGCGCCCTCGTCGCCGCCGGTCTTCGCGATCGCCGTGACGGCCTCGATCTGTCCTGCCCGCGCGCTCAGCAGCAGCGAGGGGATCGCGCGCGCATCCTTGAGCAGTCCGAGGGCAAACGCGGCGCCGGCGCCCACAAACGGCGACGAATCGTTCAACGCGGGCAGCAGGAAATCGACCGCGGCCGGGTCGCCCATGCGGCCGGCAGCCAGCGCACCCTGGCGGCGCACGGCGGGATTGGAATGGCTCAGCGCCTCACGGAGCGGCGCGGCGTCGAACCTGCGCGCGTCCGACGCGGCCAGCAGCGCCGCCAACACACCGATGGTGGTTTCGTCGGCCGGCACCTGGGCGGCCGCGGGCGCGACCGACGCCAGCATAAGGAAAGCGGCGACGCTAGAGACGAACCGGGTCTGCCGTGGGGTTGAGCAGCTCACTCACGTGCTCCGGAATGCGCGTCAGAGTCTGTTGTCGGTTCAGCGCGATCAGCGACGTCTCCGCGGTAGCGAGCAACTCGTCCGTTTCGGCCCGCTCGACTGCGTATCCGAATATTACCCGGCGGGAAGCCAAATCCCGAATCCAGCAGCGTATGCGA
>JBLNGI010000118.1:0-29908 GCA_050264615.1 Gemmatimonadota bacterium | reverse complement strand
GAACGAGGGGCGCATTCAGCTCGCACTCCGGAACACTCTGGACCTCGAGATGCTGACGCCGCGTGGCGTGAGGGCCAACGCAATCCTGCGCGCGGGCTCGGGGGACTCGGCGGCTGGTCACAGGGCCGCGGCACAGCGCCCCCGCGCGACAAACGACCGTGCTGTGGTCGAGGCGTACAGGGGCGGCGTTCGTACTCTGGTAAAATTCTGACCGCGAGGAATCGTTCGTGAAAACGCAGGACTGGCGTTGGAAATTCGTCCTCATTGGGATTGTCACCCTGATCGCGCTCGTTGCCTGCCGATCAAGCGCGGCCCAGCAAGGTGTCAGCGGGGCGCGGCAGGTCATGACGGTGTCGATGGGCGAGTCGACGCTCCTTACATACGGGGGCGCACTGCAGCGGTTTTCGGTCGGTGATCCTCAGATCGCTGACGCGGTGGCTGTGTCGCCCAGCGAGCTCCTCATCACCGGCAAGAAGCTGGGGACGACGAGCGTGCTGGTCTGGGATCCCCTCGGGCAGGTCCGGATTTACTCGGTCGAGGTAACGGCAGACGCCCCTGCCCTCGAACGGTACCTCAAGGGTCTCTTCCCCGACGCCCAAATCTCTGTCGTGGCCAGCGGAAACACGATCGCGCTGTCCGGACGGGTGCCGACTGCGAGCGTCAACCAGCAAGCCGTCGAAATCGCCAAGGGAACGGGGGCGATCGTAGTCAACAGACTCCAGGCGCCTCCGGCTCAGCAGGTGTTGCTCCAGGTACGGTTCGCCGAGGTGACTCGCTCTGCGGCGAAGGAGATGTCGACCCACCTGGCCACCCTGAATCCCCACCAGCTCGCCAAGGATGGCGATTGGTTCGGTGAATCGCTGTCGGACGGTCTGATCCGACTGTCTCTCACGAACGACAATGCGAGCTTCGACGCGCTCATCAAAGTGCTGCAGTCTCGCGGCGATTTCAAAAGTCTTGCGGAGCCGAACCTGCTCACGCTGCCGGGACAGGAAGCGTCGTTCCTCGCGGGAGGCGAGTTCCCCTTTCCAGTGCTCCAGGGAGGGAACCTTTCTGCCGGGGTCACGATCGTCTTCAAGGAGTTCGGCATTCGATTGAGGTTCACGCCGACCATTTCCGAAGGCGGCAGCATCCGCCTGCACGTCGCTCCCGAGGTGTCTTCGCTCGACTTCGCGAACGGACTCACCATCGCCGGCTTTCAGATCCCGACGATTCTGTCGCGGCGGGCGGAAACGGACGTTGAGCTCCGCGACGGCCAACACCTCGCGATCGCGGGCCTGATGGACAACTCGATGATCAAGGACGTGACGAAAGTTCCGATCCTCGGGAGCATCCCCGTTCTGGGCATGTTCTTTCGGTCGAGTGCCGCCAGGCAGAACCGGTCGGAGCTTCTCGTGGTCGTGACGCCGCGGCTCGTCGACGCCAGCGCCACGCCGCCCACGCTGCCCACCGGCGAGCCGAACCAGTGGCAGTGGATGGGTCCGCTGAAGCCCGGTCCCCGCTGGTGAGCGAGGAGCCGGAGATGCGCGTCGGCAGTACGGTATTCGGCAGTGAGCGTGGCTCGGCGATTGTATTCGTCGCCGTCACGCTACCGGCGCTGCTCGGCTTCCTCGCGCTCGGGATCGATCTCGGCATGCTGTTTGTGGCACGAACCGATGCCCAGCGGGCCGCGGATGCCGCCGCATTGGCCGGCGCTAGCGCGTTCATCGACAACTCGTCGGCCGACGCGGTGGCCCCTGCCCAAGAGCGCGCGATGGAATACGCCCGGCGGAACACATTCCGCAACGGGCCCATCGATTCGAGCGAGATCACTGTCACAGTCATCCCGGAGAGCTCCAAAGTCGGGGTGTTGGTGCGCCGGGACAGTGTCCACACGTGGTTCGGGTGGATGTTCGGCATCCGCACGGTGCCGATAAGCGCATACGCGGCTGCCGTGGCCAACTCTGCCGGTGACGCCAAATGCATCCGACCCTTCGCGGTGCCTGATATGTGGTCGGATGCCAACGGCGACCGGAACGGGAACCATTTGTGGGACCAGGGTGAAGTCTGGCGCTTGGGCGACAATCCCGGGGACTTCTATCAGAAGTTCAGCGGGCCGGACGGCGGCGCCACGGAAACGGGCTACGGGAGTGCTTCGCGAAATCCGCCGTATACGCTGTTAACCGGCGACTACGGACGCCAAATCACGATCAAAATCACGGACCCCAACGACGTCCAGCAAATGCAGCCCGGGATATTCCTGCCCTGGAGCTTGCCAGACGACCCGAACATGCAAGACTGCACGGGGGGCATCGGCGGTGGGAGTGGAGGTGCGGCCGCTTACCGGCGCAACATCTGCAGCTGCAACCACTCGTCGATCAGCCTGGACACCGACTACGACCTGAAGACCGGCAACATGGTGGGACCGACTTGGCAGGGCGTGAACGAGCTGATTGGGCAAGATCCAGGAGCGTACTGGGACCCTGTCACCAACACCGTCCAAGGATCGACGTTGGGGTCGGATTGGTTCCAGAGTCCGCGGGTCATCAAGATCGCCTTGTTCGATCCGACCCAGATCACGGGCTCGGGGCACCAGACCATCAAGTTCAACAATTTCGCGGTGATGTTCCTCGATGCACAACAAAGACCCCAGGATCCGGTGACGGGCCGCTTTCTCTACTACGCGTCGGGCAGCGGCACGACCGGCACGGAGACTGGATCGTTGGTGAAAGCCTTGCAACTCGTGCAGTAGTGACCGGCTGGCGGGGGGTGGCATGGAGGCAGGTACGGTTGGTTACGCGCTGATCTCTGGCGACGGGAGCTTCCGCGAAGCGGTGAAGCTCGTGCTGGGCAGCGCTGAGCATAGGATCGAGCTGGGCGTCGAAATCACTGCGCCCTTCACCGAGATCAGCGAGACGCAGATCGAGGAGTTGCGTCGCGTCCCCCTCGATCTGGTGGTGCTCGACCTGGAGCAAGACACTCGTAACGGGATCAAGCTCGCGGAGTTTCTGGCCGACCTTCATCCCCGCTGCCAGGTGGTGGCGGCCGGTGCAGCGCTGCCGCCAGATCTGCTGCTCGAGGGGATGCGAGCGGGCATATCCGAGTACCTGCTGAAGCCGGTCACACCGGAGACGATGCGCGCCGCGGTCCAACGCGTGATACGGAGGCTGGGCTGGACACCCGCTGCGGAGCCGCGGCAAGCAGGCCGGCTGTTTACGCTGTTCGGCCCGAAGGGTGGCTGCGGATCCACGACAGTGGCGACGAATCTCGCTGTCATGCTGCACCGGCTTACGGGCAAGAGAACGTTGCTCGTGGATCTCGATCTCGAGTTTGGTGAAACCGCGCTGCAGTTGGGCGTGGAGCCGCGATTCAGCTTCCTTGATGTGCTGCGAAACTTTCATCGGATGGATGCGGGCCTGCTTGCCTCGTTCGTCGAGCGCCATGAGTCTGGAGTGCATCTGCTGTCGGCCCCGTACCATCTCGATCGGGGCGACGTGGTGGCGGAGGACCAGCTCCACATCTCGCTGCGTTTTGTCAAAGCGCATTATGACTACGTGGTCGTCGATACGACCGGATCGTTTGTGCCGAGCACCCTCGCTGCGTTTGCCGAGGCGGAGCGGATCTTCGCGGTCACGAACCTCGATCTCCCGTCGCTGAGGAATCTCCAGCGGTGCCTTCCCTTCCTCGAGCAAACGGTCGGCAAGGGCGCCAAGGACCGAATCCAGATCGTCGTCAATCGCTACACCGGCGAGGATGTGATTGCGTTGCACGAGGTGCAGCGCACACTCGGCATGCCGGTGTACCGGACGCTCAGTAACGACTACGCGGCGGTGAGTCACGCGATCAATACCGGCAAGCCTGTGGTGTTGAACGGCAAGTCCAAGTACACGCGTGACCTTCAAGCGATGGCGACAGACCTGGTGGGTGCGCAACCTGCGACCGGCGCTGACGCACGCAATGGCCGCGGCTTCCTCGACGCCTTCTGGCACCGCCTCCGCCAGCCTCGCGAGAAAGCGAACGGGCGATGACAAACGACGTGCGCCGTTCATCGCTGAGTGCGCGGCTCCCGGCCACAGGTGGCGAGGGGCAGCGCCGCTCGCTTCCCTGGGAGACGCCGGCCGTCGCCGACACACAGGAGCGACAGGCAGCTTCACTCCAGCAGATCAAGGTGCGGATCCACCGCCAGCTGATCGACCGCCTGAACCTCTCCGACCTCGACCGGCGCGAGCGGGGCGAGGTCGTCGCCACCATTCGCAAAGTCGTGCTGGAGCTCATCGCGCAGGAGAATCTCCCGATCAACCTGGAGGAACGGGAGCGGCTGCTGGCGCAAGTCGTCGACGAGATCTTTGGGCTCGGGCCCCTCGAACCGTTGCAGCAGGATCCCGAGATCTCGGACATTCTCGTCAACACGTACAAGCAGGTGGTGGTCGAGCGCCACGGCAAGCTTGAGCAAACTGACGTGCGGTTCCAGGACGACAAGCACCTGTTGCAGGTGATCGATCGGATCGTCTCGGCGGTCGGGCGGCGTGTCGACGATTCCTCACCCATGGTCGACGCGCGCTTGCCAGACGGGTCGCGGGTCAACGCGATCATTCCCCCGCTCGCGGTGGACGGGCCGCATCTGTCCATCCGGAAGTTCAAACGCGACGCCCTGACCGGAGAGGACCTGATCCGCACGAAGAGCCTGACGCCGGCGATGCTGGAGCTGCTGAGCGGTATCGTGCGGGCGCGGTTGAACGTCCTGATTTCCGGGGGAACAGGCGGCGGCAAGACCACGCTGCTCAACATCCTGTCCTCGTTCATCCCGGCCGACGAGCGCATCGTGACGATCGAGGACTCGGCCGAGCTGCAGCTGCGCCAGCCCCACGTGGTGCGCCTCGAGACCAGGGCTGCCAACATCGAAGGCCACGGAGAGGTGCCGCAACGGCGGCTCCTCATCAATTCCCTGCGCATGCGACCAGATCGCATCATCATCGGCGAGGTCCGCGGTGCCGAGGCGGTCGATATGCTGCAGGCGATGAACACCGGCCACGATGGTTCGCTGACGACGCTGCACGCCAACAGTTCGCGCGACGCCCTCAGTCGTCTCGAGACCATGGTTTCCATGGCCAATCTCAACCTGCCCGGAAAAGCGATGCGGCAGCAGATCGCCAGTGCGATCGACGTGGTCATTCAGGTGAGCCGCCTCTCCGATGGGTCGCGCAAACTGATGACCATCGCGGAGCTCGCGGGGATGGAAGGTGAGATCATCACCATGCAGGAGATCTTCGGCTTCGAGCGCCAGGGCATCGACGCCGAAGGGCGCGTGATCGGGGCGTTCCGCCCGACCGGCATTCGGCCGCGCTTCGCTGATCGGCTCAAAGCTTGGGGCATCACGCTGCCGGCGGACCTGTTCTCACCGCTGGCGGCTTCGTCGCTGCAGGATGGTGGCCGATGATGGGCGTGTGGGGTCCCGCGGGCGCGGCCTTCGCCGCGGGCATGCTGGCCATTGTGGCGTTCGCGCTGCTCTGGGAGTGGTGGGCGGAATGGCGGCGGGGAAAAGATGCCGTCGAGCAACTGCGCTCGTTCGCGGCACAGAGCGGCGCCGACCGGGCATCGGAGACGCTGATTCGGAGTGCGAAGATCGTGGAAGCGCGCTGGATCCGGCCACTCGCCGCCAGAGTGCCCCACCTACGCGATCTCGCGAACACGCTGGAGCAGGCCGGAGTGCGGTGGAGTCCCCAGACCTATCTCCTGATCACGCTGGGCGCTGCACTCGCGCTGGGGTTCGGGGCGTTTGTCCTGATGCGGCTGTGGGTGGCGGCGCTCGTCGCGGCGATCGGTGGCGCGTGCTTGCCTTACCTATACCTGCGCTGGAAAAAGGCGCGCTTCATCGGGGCGTTCGAAGAATACCTGCCCGAGGCGATCGATCTCCTCGGCCGCGCAATCCGGGCCGGTCACCCGCTGTCGGCTGGCCTCAAAATGGCTGGGGACGAGGCCGCCGAGCCGGTCGCCGCCGAGTTCCGTCGCGTGTTCGAAGAACAACGCTTCGGCATTCCGTTTGAGGATGCCCTTATGGGACTGGCGGACCGGATCGACTTGGTCGACGTCCGGATCCTCGTGACGGCCATCATGGTGCAGCGAGAGGTCGGTGGTAACCTCGCCGAGGTGCTCGACAAGATCGCGCACACCATCCGCGCGCGCTTCACCATTCGACGTCAAGTGCGGGTCTACACCGCCCAGGGGCGCTTCAGCGGTTATGTCCTAGCGGTGCTCCCCATCGCCGTCGGCGGCGCGATCTTCGTCGTCAACCGGGAATACATGATGATCCTGTTCCAGGATCAGATGGGGCGCTGGCTGCTTCTCACCGGAGCGGTGATGCAGATTCTCGGCTACATCTGGATCCGTCGCATCGTGAACATCGAGATCTGAGGACCTAAGGTGATTTACCTCGCAACTGCGGCGTTCGGGATCGCCATTGGGCTGATCGTTGCCATGGTCGGGCAGCTCGCCCCTGCCCGTCCCCGGGCGGTGGAGCGTCTCTTGGCGGAGCTCGGGCCGCGGGGGAGCGACCCGGACGTGCTCCAACAACGGCGGCGACGACAGGAGCAAGCCCAACGGCTCGGGTCCCTGTTGGAGTGGTTGGGTGGAAAGCTCGCGAGAACCAGTCCCCCCGCTGCGCGCAGCGCCTTGGCGCACGCCGGATACCGGCACCCCGACGCTCCTGCGATCTACTGGGGAGCTCGGCTGGGGTTGATGGCCGTGCTGGGCATCTCCGGATTCCTGGTGGGGCCGTTGCTTAATGGCGGCATCCTCGGCGGTACACTGGCCGCCCTGTGGGGTGCGACGCTGGGATGGCTCGTGCCAGCGTTCCACGTGGGAAGCCGGGCCAAGAGGCGGCAAAAAGACATCCAGCGCGCGCTGCCGGATGCGGTCGACCTGTTGGTCGTCTGCGTCGAAGCCGGGCTTGCACTCAACCAGGCGCTGGTCCGCGTCGCTGCGGAGATAAAACACGTGAGCCGGCTGACGAGTGAAGAACTCGTCCTCGTCAATTTGGAGATTCGTGCGGGCGTGCCGCGGGATGAAGCGTTGCGGGGGCTTGGCGAGCGAACCGGAGTCGCTGATGTGCGCTCACTCGTCGCGATGTTGATTCAGACCGATCGCTTCGGTACCTCAATCGCTCAGGCTCTTCGCGTGCACTCGGACAGCTCGCGCACGAAGCGACGCCAGCGGGCCGAGGAAGCCGCGGCTAAGACGACCATTAAACTGGTGTTTCCCCTGGTGCTGTTTGTGTTCCCGGCCTTGTTCGTCGTGATTCTCGGACCAGCGGTGATTACGATGGTCCGGACGCTCGGCCAGTTTGGCCGATGAACCACGTGGGGCTCACCAACGTCACGCGTGGGCATGTCCTCGGGACGTGGATCGCCGTCGCCGACCGCTGGTGGCCGCGGCTCCGAGGTTTGCTCGGTCGGTCACCGCTCCGGCCGGGAGCGGGTCTGCTGCTTCGACCCTGCCGTGCGGTGCACACGTTCGGCATGAGCTACCCGGTGGACGTCGCTTTCGTGGATCAGGAGGGCTCAGTCGTGGCCGTCTATCATCGCCTGGCCCCCGGCCACTGTTCGCGCTGGCACAAAGGTGCTGAGTGCGCTTTGGAAGTTCCGGCTGGCACGCTCGCGATGACGGGCACCCGTGAGGGCGATCGGCTCACGTGGGAGTCGTGTGCTCGATCGGGGACTCCTTCATTCTCGACGCCCGACTAGGCGGAGGATCAATGACTGATATCGACCTCGTAAAGGACCAACAGCCTGAGGCTGGCGCGGAGCTGCTGCAGCGCCTCGAGCGGGTGGAGCATGAATACCACCGTCTGCGTCGCGCCAACCGAGTTCTTCTCGTCGGCCTGGCGATGCTCGGAGCCGCGACCGCGGTCACCGTTGCGGTCCGCTCGGCCGCGGGAGACGTTGTGGAGGCCCGCCGCTTCGCACTCCGAGACAGCAAGGGCCGGGTCCGCGGTTTCTTCGGCATGGCAACAGACGGGTCGCCGCAGTTTGTGCTTCAAGATGACAGCGGCGCAGCCCGGCTAAGACTGACCGTACTTGGTGACGGTTCGCCCGGCCTCGCGCTAATCGATGCGAAGGGACGCTCCCGCGCGGCGCTCGGACTCCTGCCGGACGAGACGATCTCGCTCGCGTTTGCCGACCCGCAAGGCACAACCCGGGCCGTACTCGGCGTCACGCCTGATCAAGGTGCCAGCCTCGCACTGGCCGACAGCGGTGGCGCCACTCGGGCCGGGATTGGTGTCTCCCCGGATGGCAGGGCGAACATAACAGCGCCCTGATACAAGCAGTGAGCGAGGCACGGCGACGGGCTTCGCGCTCGGGACGGCAGCTTCAGCTATTTCTCGCACTGTCCGCGTCGGGAACTAGTTTCTAGCTTTACACCATGACAATCGACTACGACCTGATCGTCGTAGGCGCCGGCCACGCCGGCAGTGAGGCCGCTGTCATGGCGGCGCGTTTGGGCGCGCGCACCCTGCTCCTCACGTCGAACCTCGACACCATCGGTCAGCTGTCCTGCAATCCCGCCGTCGGCGGAATCGCTAAGGGCACTGTCGTGCGCGAGCTCGACGCGCTTGGCGGTCTCATGGGCCGCGCTACCGATCGGGCCACGATTCAGTTCCGCATGTTGAACCGATCCAAGGGACCGGCAGTGTGGGCGCCGCGCGCGCAGTGCGACCGCTCGCTGTACCGCCGCGCGGCGCGTCAGTTGCTCGAGTCGTTTCCGCAGCTCGAGCTGGCGCAGGGTATGGTGTCGCGCCTGATAGTAGAAGGCGTGCGGGCGGGTGGCGTCGAGACCACCGACGGTCGGCGCTTCACCGCCCGCGCGGTCGTCATCACGGCCGGCACATTCTTGCGAGGCCGCATCCATCTCGGCGTTGACACGCAGATCCCGGCGGGTCGAGCGGGCGACCAGCCGGCTGTGGATGTTGCGCAACACATTGAATCACTTGGACTTACAGTGTCGCGCTTCAAGACGGGAACGCCGCCGCGCGTCGATGGCCGCTCAGTCGACTGGAGCAAGGTCGAGCGCCAGGACGGTGATACTCCTGAATTCCGCTTCTCCTTCCACGAGCGAGTCGAACGGCCGCGACAGGTCGCGTGCTGGATCACGTGGGCGGGCGAAGCGGTGAAGGAAATCATCCAGCGGCACATCAAGGAGTCGGCGCTGTACGGCGGCGCGATCAGCGGGCGCGGGCCGCGTTACTGCCCGTCGGTCGAAGACAAGATCGTGAAATTCCCCGACGCGAAGCGCCACCAGATCTTCCTCGAGCCCGAGGGACTCGACACGACTGAGTTGTATGTGAACGGGCTTTCCACTTCCCTGCCCGCCCGAGTGCAGCTGGAGTTTCTGCACGCGGTCCCCGGTCTCGAGCACGCGAAGATGACGCGCCCCGGATACGCCATCGAGTACGACTACTATCCGCCTACGCAGCTCACGCCGTGGCTCGAGGTGAAGAGCGTCGAGCACCTGTTCTTCGCCGGGCAGATCAACGGCACGACGGGATATGAGGAAGCAGCCGGCCAGGGTGTCGTCGCGGGCATCAACGCGGTACGGCGGATCCGGGGTGCCGAGCCGGTCATCCTCGGCCGCGATGACGCGTACATCGGTGTCCTGGTCGACGATCTCGTGACTCGCGGTGTCGACGAACCGTACCGGCTGTTCACCTCCCGGTCCGAGTTCCGGCTGCTGCTGCGCCAAGACAACGCGCTGCGCCGGCTCCTGCCCCTCGCTGAGCGACTCGGCTTGCTCACGGATCCTGAGTTGCGCGCCGCCGAGCGACGCCTGAAGGCTGAAGAGGCCGCGCTCGACCTCGCGCGCGAAACGACGATCACCCCTGCTCAGGCGGCCGAGCCACTCGCCACCAGTGGCACGATGCTGTCGGAGCGTGAGCGCGTCGCTGTCGTCGCTAAGCGCCCGGGTGTGTCGTTGGGAGATCTCTTCTCGGCGGCCGGCGTCGCTGAGCCACCGGCCGCGGATGCGGTGCTCGCCGCCGAAATCGAGATCAAGTACGACGGGTATCTCGCGCGCGAACGCGAAGCAGCCGCCCGTCTTGCGGAATTGGCGGCGTTCGCACTGCCGGTGGACCTGCCCTACCTCGAGCTTCGCACGCTCGCGACCGAGGCGCGCCAGAAGCTCGATCGTGTGCGCCCCACCTCACTCGCGCAGGCGGCGCGGATCCCCGGCGTCACGCCGAGCGACCTCCACAACCTCGTACTCGAAGCGACGCGCTGGCGTCGCCAGGTGGCCTAGAAACCATCAAGGTTGCAGTTCCACGTGAAACGTACGCTCTTTCGTTTCACGTGAAACGATCCTATATTGAGCCCGTGACTCGAGTGTCAGTGATATAACCTATTGTCAATTAACGAGTTATAATGTCACGCGTAATCGCGATTGCAAATCAAAAAGGCGGCGTCGGCAAGACAACGACTGCCGTAAACCTCGCGGCCTCTCTCGCGATCGCTGAGCGAAAAACACTGCTCATCGACGCTGATCCGCAGGGCAATTCGACGAGTGGGGTCGGCATCGAGCGCGATCGGATTCGCAACTCGCTCTACGAATCGATCATCGACGGCGCCGAGCTGACCGCAGCGCGCTTTCCGCACGTGCACTTTCCGTATCTCGACGTCGTGCCCGCGACCCAGGACCTGGTCGGCGCCGAGGTGGAGCTGGTGAATCAACGGGCGCGCGAGACGCGCATGCGCGACGCCGTCCAGGGCATCCGCGATCAGTACGGCTACGTGATCATCGACTGCCCGCCGTCGCTCGGTCTGATCACGCTGAACATGCTGACCGCCGCCGACAGCGTCATCATTCCCATACAGTGCGAGTACTACGCGCTCGAAGGACTCTCGCAGCTTCTGAACACCGTGAAGCTGGTCCAGCGCAATTTCAATCCCGCGCTCGCCATCGAGGGTGTGCTGCTGACGATGTACGATGCGCGGCTCAATCTCTGCAAACAGGTCGCCGAAGAGGCGAAGGAATACTTCGGCGGGCGCATGTTCGACGTGACGATCCCGCGCAACGTGCGGCTCGCCGAGGCGCCGAGCTTCGGCAAGCCGATCGTGTTGTATGACGTGCAATCGGTTGGCGCCAAGAGCTATCTGGCGGTCGCCCAGGAGCTGATCCACCGTGTCGAGCAGAGTGCCCCGCCGTCGCCGAGCCTCCCCGCCATAGAACAGCAGCCGGAGGTGCCCGCATGAGGGAAACCGCCACCGGAGGGCGTCGCCTGGGTCGTGGACTCGAAGCGCTGCTGGGGCCGACTCGCGAGGAGGCCGAGCGCGAGGGAAGCCTGGTCGAGCTTCCGATTCACGACATCAAGCCGAACCCTTTCCAGCCACGTAAAACGGTCGATCCCACGGCGCTCGAGGAGCTGGTCTCCTCGATCAAACAGGCCGGCCTGCTGCAACCGGTGGTCGTGCGTCGCGCGAACGGCGGATATGAGCTGATCGCCGGCGAGCGCCGGCTGCGCGCGTGCCAGCAGCTCGGTTGGGAGCGGATTCCTGCGGTGCAGCGCGACGCGGACGATCGCACCCTGCTGACGCTGGCCTTGATCGAAAACCTCCAGCGCGATGACCTGTCGCCCGTAGATGAAGCCCGCGGCTATGAGCGGCTGATCGCGGAGTTCAAGCTGGCGCAACAGGACGTGGCCGACGCGGTCGGCCGCGACCGCTCGACCGTCGCGAATGCGCTGCGTCTCTTGAAACTGCCGGAAGTCGTGCTGGACATGCTGCACGAAGGGAGTCTGTCGGTGGGCCATGCGCGCGCGCTGCTCGCGCTCGAGGATCCGCGGATCGTCACGAATCTGGCGCGCGAGGCGGTGGCGCAGGGATTGTCGGTGCGCGAAGTGGAAGACCGCGTGCGCGGCGGGCGCGCACCGGAGCGCCGTCCGCGCATGAAGCGCGGCGTCGGGGCCGCGCCGGAAGTGCGCCGGGTCGAGGACGCGCTGCGGCGCCGGCTGGGCACCGACGTCCGGGTCTCGTTGCGCGCGAAAGGCAAAGGACAGATCCACGTGTCGTTCTACTCGAACGACGACCTCGCGCGCCTGCTCGAGCTGATCCTCGGAGCGCCGTTCGACGGATGACCACGGCGAAGGCGAAATCGCGCACCCGCGGCGTCACAATCGTCATTCATGCGGATGGCGATCTCGAATCCAAACAGTATCGGTTGCCGGCGTGGGCCGTGGTGGCGGGGAAGTGGGGCGCCGGAATCATCGTCGTGACGATCGTGGGATTCTTCGCGTTCATCGGTCCGATCATGCGCAACAACGCGCGCGTGCCCGGTCTCGAACGCGAGGTGTCACGCCTGCGGATCGAAAACAGCCGGGTGCAGCAGCTCGCCACGGCGCTGAATCGCGCGGAAGCGAACTACCAGGAGCTGCGCCAGATGTTGGGCGTGAAGGAGCCGCCGGCGACGCGGGGCGGGAACGTCAACCGTGACGCCGACCTCGCGACGTCGATGCGCGCCGGACCGATCCGCGCTGCCGCGCCGGGAACCGGCGTCCGATTCGAATCGGGCGCGTCCGTACCGTCGCATTGGCCGCTCGATGTCCAGGGGTTCGTCACTCGGGGACAGGTCCGGCCCGGCGTCGTCGATGAATCACACCCCGGCATCGATATAGCCGTCCCGCTGGGCACGCCGGTTCGGGCCGCCGGCGGTGGCTCGGTCTCGGAGGCCGGGTATAACGCGGATTACGGGCTGTTTGTCCTCTTGCGGCATCCGTCCGGGTATGAGACGATGTATGGTCACATGTCACGGCTGATTGCGGCCGAGGGAGACGAAGTTCAGGCGGGAGAAGTCATTGGATTATCGGGAAACTCAGGGCGATCGACCGCGCCGCATCTACATTTTGAAATTCGACGCGCCGCAAAGTCGATCGACCCGATGGAACTTGTGAGGGAGGGACGGTAATGGCCGTCTTCAATGACAAAGGGACGACGCCGCGGGAAGGCGTTCAGGGACTCTCGATTATTGGCGCCGGAATGCGGGTCGTGGGCGATATCTCCGCCGACGGTGTGGTGAAGATTGAAGGATCCGTGAGCGGGACTGTCCGGGCCGCGAAACAGGTGCTGGTCGCGCGGGGCGGGGAAGTCGAGGGCGACGTCGTAAGCCGCGAAGCGATCATCGGCGGCGAAGTGCGCGGCGCGATCTACGCCGAGGAACGCGTCGAGCTGCAAACCACGAGCGTTGTGCATGGCGACGTGCATACCAAGCGGCTGTTGATTCAAGAGGGTGGTGAAATCAACGGCGTGCTGCGGATGGGTGAGGACGCCGGGCAGCCACCTCAGGTAAGCTCACGCGGAGCACAAGCATCTCTGGCCAGAGCCTAGATATCCACACGCCGGCTCGGCCAGTTTGTGGATTCTCTAACTAGTTGTATTGTCAGGTCTTATAGCTTCCTTCCGTGTGGAAAGTCGTCCAACTGCCTTGATACTGTGATTACGGTGTCGTAAGTGCGCCTGGACACTCTGGTCTCTTACCTCGACGAATACCTGCGCGTGGCCGAGGAGGTCGCCGACGCCCCCGAGGCGCTCAATGGATTGCAGGTCGCCAACGCCGGAGAAATCACCAAACTGGCGGCCGCGGTGGACCTGTGTGAAGCCACGGTCCGATTGGCGGCCGAACAACGAGCCGACTGCCTCCTGGTACACCATGGTCTATTCTGGGGCGGCCTGCGTCCGCTCTCGGGTCCGGCGTACCGCCGCGTCGCAGGGTTGATCAAAGGAAACATCGCGCTCTACTCAGCACACCTTCCGCTCGACCGTCATCCGAAGGTCGGGAATAACCACGTGCTCGCCGGTCTGCTCGGCATCAGCGTCCGTGGCGAGTTCGGTTCGTACCGCGGAGCGCCGATCGGCGTGTGGGGTGAGTACGGCGCTCAGCGGGACGAGTTGAGTTGGGCGCTCACCAAGGCATTGGGCACCGCGCCCCGTCTGCTGCCGTTCGGTCCGGAGCGCCTCCGGCGGGTCGGCATCGTCACTGGCGCCGGTGGCTCCATGATCCCGCAGGCGGCCGCTGCCGGTCTCGATACCTACGTAACTGGTGAGGGCCAGCATTGGACGTTCTTCGACGCCGAGGAACTCGGGGTCAATGTCTTTTATGCCGGTCACTACGCCACTGAGACCGTCGGCGTGAAGGCACTCGCGGAGCACATATCCAAGAAGTTCGATGTCCCCTGGGTGTTTCTGGATCATCCGACGGGGTTGTGACGCTCCACCCCGCTCAGCGACAGGTGCTCCTGGTGCTGGCCATCGCTGAGCTCCTGGCGATGGCCCCCTGGTTTAGCGCGTCGGCAGTCTCCCCTACACTCACCCGCCTCTGGGCGCTTTCGCCCGGCGCAACGGCCTGGCTCACGATCTCCGTGCAGCTCGGATTTGTCATCGGCGCGCTCGTGAGTGCGATGCTCATTCTGGCGGACCGGCTGTCTGCCCGTCGGCTCATCGCCGGCTCGGCGGCGCTGGCCGCGGCGGCAACGCTGGGCGTGGCTGCCGCGCCTGGCGTCCGCACCGCGATCGCGTGCCGGCTCCTGACTGGAGCGGCGCTCGCCGGTGTCTATCCGCCCGGGATGAAGATCGCCGCAGGTTGGTTCAAAAAAGGAAGGGGACTCGCGATTGGGATTCTCGTCGGGGCGCTGACACTGGGATCGGCGAGCCCCCACCTCGTACGCTGGGCTGTCTCGCCGGACTCATGGCGCGTGGTTCCGGTGATTGGCGCGCTCAGCGCCATCGTCGGCGGACTTCTGGTCCTGCTTATTCCCAATGATGGACCATACGCCGCTCCGTCATCGCCGTTTGCTCTCGCGGCCGCTCCACGGATTCTGAAAGACCGCGCCGTAGCGCTCGCCAACCTCGGCTACCTCGGTCACATGTGGGAGCTGTATGCGATGTGGACGTGGATGGCCGTCTTTGTGGCCGCGAGCGAACATGCACGCCGCGGTGCCGAAGCCGACGTCGCTGGTCTCGCCGCGCTGGTCACCTTTGCGGTGGTCGGCAGCGGCGCGATCGGCTGCTGGCTAGGCGGGAAATACGGCGACCGGTGGGGTCGCAGCGTGGCGACGAGCGTCTCGATGCTCGTTTCGGGAAGCTGCGCGCTGGCGGTTGGTCTCGTGTTCGGCGCGCCACCGCTCCTGCTCGTTCCCGTGCTGATCGTCTGGGGCGTGTCGGTCGTCGCGGATTCGGCGCAATTCTCCGCCGCCGTGAGCGAGCTCGCACCGCGTGAATACGTCGGGACGGCGCTTACACTGCAGACCAGCCTGGGCTTCTTGCTGACCTGCACGACGATTTACCTCTTGCCCACAGTCGCTGCCGCCGTCGGCTGGCGCTGGAGCATGAGCGTGTTGGCGATTGGTCCGGCCTTGGGGATTTGGGCGATGCTGACACTGCGGCGTCGCACCGGGATCTAGGGCAGGAGAAACACTCCAACTTCTCCCTCGAAGTCGTCCGCGCTGCGAGTCGTGCCCGCCGGCGCCGTCCAGGGCCCACCGTCTCGGCGCACGTTGATCCGGTGAATCCCGCGAGCAATTCGGAACATCCCTTCCCACGCGTCGCCATTCGTCAGGCTGCGCCGCAGCTCTATCGGCTCCCAGTCGGTGAAGTCGCCGCTGATCTCGACGACGCTGGCCCCCGCCGCATAGAGCGTCAGCTTCACTGGATCGTCCGTGCTTCTCCCGGGGGCAACCTCGAGTCGCGCCTCGGTCGGAGGAAGCAGCGCCCCCCCCGAGCCGTCGGAGCCTGAACTCGAGTGTGGAATCGCGGGGCGGGGACGCACCGGTGGAAGCGGCTTGCGAATCCCGCTCGCGCCGAGCCGAAAGCCGGCGCTCACATAGCGGCCGGCGATGCTGCCGGTGATGACGTCAGTCGGGTAGCGGCCCCCCGCAACGATCAGCGCCGTGTTCCGCCCGAGCGGCACGGTTGCGCTGGCTTCCCCGTAAACCCCACGGCCCGCGCCGTTGCTGAAGATCCGGGCTCCGAGCGTCCCTTCGAGCACCACGACGCCGCGCTGCAACCGGGCCGAGGAGCGCAGATCGCTGTATGCCGTATCCCCGACGAACGAACGATCGAACGATGCGAACACGGCGGCATCCGCGCGGAGCAGCCACCCACCGATCGCGACCACCGCGACCGGGCGCGGTCCCGCGCCGAACGAGGATCGCCCGAAGGAGGTCGCCAGCCAGCCGCCACGATCCTGATCCATCAGGTGGACGCGCGCGTCGACGATGCCATGGCTGAAGTGCGCAATGCTGGCGTAGTCGCTGGCTCCGAGGCCCAGTCCCAACTCACCACGCCAGCGCCGCGCGAGCGGGGTGAACCACGAACCCCGCATGGATGCATCGAGGCTGCGGTTGCCGCTCTCGAATCGCAGGTAAGTGCCACGGGCGCTCACGAACCCTCTGCCGCGAGGATGATCCCATCGCACGCTCGGCGCCACTGAGGCAGCGCCCGATAACAGGAAGCCGTCGTATTTCACTGCTGCAATGCCGGCGTCGAGACCGGGCGTGACTTGAGCCCATGCGGCTTGAACGCCGGCGCCGCACGCCAATCCGATGAGTGCGAGCACCCTCACGGCGACAACCGCTTACGGCCGGCTGGGTGGTCGGGGCGGTTGAGAGGGATTCTGGCCGGCGTCGGTGGTGCCGAGGCGTATGCCCGTGTTCGCCGCGCGGACCGCAGCGGAGGCGCCGGGTGGCGCGCCCAGTGAGATGTCTCGCTCCACGGCCTTGCGGAATTCGACGAGGTCGGCGTCCCGAGCAGTGGGAGCCAGCGCCAGCACGATGGCGGAGGCGGAGTCGGCGCGGACGCCGCTCGCTACGAGATCGGCGAGAACGGCGAGCGCCATCGTGAGGGGCGGCCGCCGCGCGTCGCGCACGCTGGTCAGTATCTCGGGTGATGCCCCGGCGCGCAACGCCGCCACACCGGCTTCCAGCTCAGGCGCTGAAGCCCGGGCGCCCAGCGCGCTGCGGGCGGTGCCGAGATCAGTGGCGAGCCGGCGCACCGCCGCGACGATGCGCGCGCCGGATGCGCCCTTGGTCGCGCCCTCGAGCGCCCGCTGAATCAGGGGCTCGCTGGGGAGTCGGACCGCGCGGGCCGAATCCACGACCGACACCACGAGCGAGCGCGTTTCCGGATCGAGCCGCTCCAGTCGTGGATCCTGAGCCGCGACCTGTAGCACAATGAGTAGCGCCGTAAGCATCATGAGCCGTTTCCTCCCACGGTGATCACCGAGCTCGGCGTGCCGAACTCGTCGTCATGGGCGCGAGGCGCGCCGGGGTCGGCGCGCCATTCGACGCCGTTGACGAGAAATGCGTAGCGATAGCGACCCGGAGCGAGCGGGACCGTGGTGGCCCAGACCCCCTGCGCGGTCTGCATGGGTGAGCGCGCCGGGTCCCAGTCGTTGAAGTCTCCTACCAGCGAGACCGAAGAGGCCTGCGGAGCCACGAGCACGAACTGAAATGTGTTCGCCGCGCTGGCGCTGCCATCGGACCAGGGCCGTGCGACCAAAACCGCTCCCAGCGCCGCGGCCGCGGCGAGCCACGGCCAGCGCCGGAACCGCGGCCGCGGTGTCGCCAAGGGTGCGGGCGCTGCGTCGGACGCGATCTCCTCCATCACGCGCGCGTCCAGCGCCGGGTCGATCGGCACCGGCTGGCGCAGCTCGTGGACCACGCGTTCTAGGATGTCGTCGTCTCGATCAAACATGCTCCGCCTCTCTCAGAAACTTCTGCAGCTGCTCGCGCGCGCGCTTCACGCGCATCTTGAGCGCCGATACGCCGGCGCCCGTCAGCCGGACCATCTCGTCGTACTCCAGGTCCTCCACATGCTTCAGCAGGAACGCTTCGCGGTATTCCGGTGCGAGTCTCGCCAGCGCGCGATTCACGGTGTCGCTCCATTCGACGCGATCCGCCTGGTCGGCGTGTGTGGCGCCGTTCAAGGCGTCCGCGTCACGCACGAACATCCGGCGCCGGCGGGCCGCGCGGGCGCCTGAAGTGCGGCAGCGATTGACGAGGATTCCATAGAGCCAGGCCCCGAATCGCGCGGGATCATCGCACCGCTCCAGCGAACGATAGGCGCGCACGAAGCTGTCCTGCAGCGCTTCTTCGGCGTCTTCGCGGTCGCCCAGCATGTGGACCGCGTAGCGTCCCAGGCGACCGCGATAGCGAGCGACGAGCGCGCCGTACGCTCCGATGTCGCCGGTCCGGACCCGGCGCACCAGCTCTGCGTCGCTTGCCTCCACCCTGTCTATACCCAGCGGCTGACTCATTCCGTCACAATCCCATTGCTTAACGATTCTCTCACGGCGTTTTACGCCATTGTGTGACGTTGCGAGAAGGATATGGGTATTTCCATGCAACAGCGCTCCTGCGCAACACCCCTCTGGAGGATTTTGACGATGTCGAGACTGTTGGCCACCCTGCTGGCCGTCGCAACCATGACCGTCGCCTGCTATCAGGACGACACCACCGGGGCTCCGAATGGAAGCCCCATGACCAATGTGCTGCTCACGGACGCGCCCTTCCCGTTCGATACCGTGCAAGCGGTAAATGTCTACGTCATCAGCGTATCCGTGTCGACGCAACCAGACACTGGGGCATCGGCCGACAGCATGTCCTGGGTGGAAGTCACGGCGCCACATCGCCAGATCAATTTGCTCGAGCTCCAGCAGGGCGATACCGCGCTGCTCGGCGGCGATGAGATCCCCGCCGGCCAGTACCGCGCCGTGCGGCTGATCCTCGACGGCGACTCGTCGAGCATCCGCTACAAAAACGGCTCCCTCGCGCGGGTGCACTGGGGCGGCTCGGGGCGCCAGGCGATTCACGCCTTCGTCGAGGCCGCTGTGGCAGTTCCGGACTCGGGAGCGGACATCGTGATCGACTTCGACGTCGGCCGCAGTTTCCACTACGACGACCTGGGCGACGGCGCGTTCAACTTCATCCCGTGGATTCGCGCCGTGAATCGCGCCGAGACGGGGAGCATCGCCGGCATCGTCAGCGGACCCGGAGGAACCGTGACGGGCGCGACCGTAAGTGCCTGGGGCGGCGGGCCGACCAACTGGTACATCTACTCGACCGGCGTCACCGACACGGGCGGGCATTACCGGCTCGCGTATCTGCTGCCGGGGACTTACATCGTCGGGGTCGATCCGCCGGCATCGAGGAATCTCGGCGCCGCTTTGGATTCGAACGTCGCGGTGAACAGGGGCTTCGAGACCACGCACAACGTCGCGCTGTCGGTGTTCGGGGGATCGCTCACCATTCTCGGCGCGAGCTCGATGTTGCAGAACAAGACCAATCAATTGGAAGCACACATCATCAACGCGCAGCATCAGTGGGATACGACGGCCGTCGTCGCGTGGCAGAACCTCGACACCGCCGTCCTCGGCCTGCAGCCCAACGGCCGGTTCGCATCCGTGACGTCGAAGACGATCGGCACGGGCCGCGTCGTCGCAACGAGTGGCTCGCTGCTCGACACCCTCGTGATTCACGTCTCGGCGGATACGTCGTCCGGTCCTTCCGCCCCCCGATAAAACAGAAACAGGATGTCACGGCGCGGCTAAATTGCGCGCCGTGACGCCCGCGCCAAAATCAGCGCACTACCGGCCGGGGGGAGGCTTTTGTAATCCCTGGGTCGCGCAGGCCGTTCCGGGGTATGGCAGTCTCCTCAAGTGGATGCTCGTGCATCGCACAACGCGACCGCGCCCCAAAGATCCCGATCCCGCCGTGTTTGCGCGCGTGCCGCCCTCGTTTGCCGCACCACGGGCCACGACGGCGCAGCTCACGATCACCTGGGTGGGTCATGCCAGCCTGCTGATTCAGCTCGGCGGGACGAACATCCTCGCCGATCCGATGTGGAGTGACCGGGCTTCACCAGTGTCATTCGCCGGACCGAAGCGCTGGGTCGCGCCTGGCATCTCCTTCGAGCAGCTGCCCCCGCTCGACATGGTCCTGCAATCGCACAATCACTACGATCACCTCGACGACGCCACGGTGCGCCGCGTGGCGCGCACGCACGCGAATGCGACGTGGCTGTTGCCACTGGGCCTCGGTTCGTTCGTCCGCAAACGCGGTGTGCGCGGCGAGGTCATCGAGCTGGACTGGTGGGAGGAGCGCCAGATCGGATCGCTGCGGGTCGCCGCGACGCCGGCGATGCACTTCAGCAGCCGCGGCATCGGCGATCGCGGCGATACCTTGTGGTGCGGATTCGCGCTGAGCCAGTCCGGTGGCCGCCGCGTGTATTTCGCGGGTGACACCGGGTTTCACCCGGAGTTCGGCGCGATCGGTGAGCGCTACGGGCCGTTTGACGTGGCGCTGCTGCCGATCGGCGCGTACGAGCCGCGCTGGTTCATGCGCTACCTGCACATGAATCCGGAGGAAGCGGTCGAGGCGTTCCGCGCGGTCAACGCGCGCACCATGGTGCCGATCCATTGGGGTACATTCAAGCTCACTGATGAGGCGATGGATGAACCGCCGCGGCGCGCGCACGCCGCTTGGCGCACTGCGGGTCTGCCGATCGACGGGTATCGGCAGCTCGCGCACGGTGAGACGCTCACACTGTAAGGAGGGTGGCGAGGTGATCGAGGTCCGTGGAGGTTGGTGGAGGTTCGTCCCGCTCGCGTTGCTGGTTGGTGCGTGCGCGCGACATCCCGCGCCGCCGCTCGCAGGTCCGTCTTCCGCGCCCGTCCTCGAGACGCCGGCGCGGGTATCGCTGACCGCGGCTCCGGTCGAGAGCGACTGGAAGGGCCTGGGCGACGAAGCCACCGCGTTGCTGTCGCAGTACCTGCGCATCAACACGACCAATCCCCCAGGCAACGAGATCGTGGCGGCGCGCTGGTTGGCCGAGGTGCTGCGGCGCGAGGGGATCGAGGCCCGCATCTTCGAGCCCGCTCCCGGGAAGGCGAATCTGTACGCGCGGCTCGCGGGCGATGGCAGCGCGCGGCCCATCGTGCTGCTGAACCACATGGACGTCGTCCTGGCGTCGCCAGAGTTCTGGACCGTGGATCCCTTTGCCGGGCTGATCAAGGACGGCTACGTCTGGGGTCGTGGCGCGCTCGACATGAAGGGTGAAGGGATCGCGCAGCTGATGACCATGCTGATCTTGAAGCGGGCCAAGGTTCCACTCAAGCGCGACATCATTTTCCTGGCGACCGCTGACGAAGAGATCGGGGCGGGCGTGGGCGCCGCGTGGATCGCCGAGCAGCAGCCCGATCTGGTGCGTGGCGCCGAGTTCTTGCTCAATGAAGGCGGGCTCACCCGCGCGAAGGCGGGCAGTCAGGGTGCGGTCGAGTTCTACGGCATCGGCACGACCGAGAAGTCGCCGTTCTGGCTGGACGTGACGGCGCGGGGCACCGCGGGGCACGGGTCCCGCCCCACGCCGGACAATCCCGTCCATCGACTGATCCGCTCGCTGAATCGGGTCGCCGAGTGGAAGACGCCGTTGATCGTGACCCCGGCCGCGGAGCGCTCGTTCCGCGATCTCGCCACCATCGAACGCGACACCACGGTACGGCGCTGGCTCTCCGATATTCGCGCAGCGCTGCGCGATTCAGCCGCGGTGCGCGGGCTCACGAGCGACCTCACGTATAACGCGCTGCTGCGCAACACCATTTCGATTACGGGCTTGAAGGGCAGTAACAAGACCAACGTGATCCCCCCGGTCGCGACGGCGGCGATTGATGTGCGCCTCCTCCCCGGACAGGATCCGGCCGCGTTTCTGGCCGAGCTCGTGCGGATCATCGGCGATACGGCGGTCACGGTGAAGCCGCAGGGACCAAACTGGCCCGCGACCGAGAGCTCGACGGAGACGGAGATGTTCCGGGCGATTGCGGAGGTCGCGCGCCGCCACCACCCCGAGGCGCTCGTCACCACGATGATGCTCGCGGGGTTCACCGACAGCCATCACTTTCGGCGGATGGGAATCGCGAGCTATGGTCTGGGCCCGTTCCCGCTCACGCAAGACGATTCGCGGGGCGTGCACGGCAACGACGAACGCCTCAGCATCGTGGCGCTGCGCTCCGGCGTGCGGTTCTACTACGAGGTGGTTGCGCGCGTCGCGGCGAAGTAGCGCCTCAGCGGCTGTCCGACGTCACGCGTCCCGACCGGGGGGGCGCGTTCTTCACGTAGCGGTCGAACCAGTCGATCATCTCGGCCAGCGTATGCAGAACCGATTCGCGTCCTGCGTACCCGTGCGCCTCATTCGGCAGCATCACCAGCCGCGCGGTGCCGCCCAGCCCCTTGATCGCCGCGAACAGCCGCTCCGACTGGATCGGATACGTGCCCGAGTTGTTGTCGGCCTCGCCGTGGGTCATCAGGATCGGCTCGTCGATGCTGTCGGCCGACATGAAGGGTGACATCGCGAGATACACACTCGGCGCTTCCCAGAACGTGCGCTCTTCGTTCTGGAATCCGAACGGCGTGAGCGAGCGGTTGTAGGCGCCGCTGCGCGCGATGCCGGCACGGAATAGATCGGAGTGCGCGAGCAGGTTCGCCGTCATGAACGCGCCGTAGCTGTGCCCGCCGATCCCGATGCGGCTCGAGTCGGCGACGCCAAGGTCCACGACAGCTTGCACGGCCGCGCGGGCGCTCGCGACGAGCTGCTCGACGTAGTGATTGTTCGCGGTGTCACCACCGATGATCGGCATCTTGGGATCGTCGAGCACCGCGTACCCCTGGGTCAGGAAAAACAGATGCGAGGCGCCGCGAATGATGTTGAAGCGGTTCGGCGCCGCGAACACCTGACCGGCGGCCGCCGCGGAGGCAAACTCGGTCGGATACGCCCACATCACGACGGGCAGTCGCGTGCCGGCCGTGTAGCCCGGCGGCAGGTACAGCGTGCCCGAGAGATTCGTCCCGTCCGCGCGTGGATAGGTGATCAGTCGCTTCTGGATGCCGGTGAGCTGCGGGGCCGGGTCCTTGAAGGCCGTGAGCGGCCGCAGCGTTCCGCGGCGCACGTCACGCACGAAGTAGTTCGGCGGCTCGGTGCGTGACTCGCGGCGCGTGATGATCCTGGTGCCGGCGTCGTCCAGCACCGCGACGACGCTCTCGTAGTGGACCGTATCCGCGCGCCACAGCCGCTCCATCTTCAGTGTGCGGACGTTGAACCGGTCGAAGAACGGCCGGTCGCCCTGCGGGGATGCACCGAGTCCGGTGAAGTACGCCCAGTCGCCGGTGCGCCGAATGACCTGGTCGCCCGCGGCGGTCGGCCGGGTCAGCGGGAATCCGGGGTCGCCGTAGCGATCTTCCGCGCTGCGATCCCAAACAACGCGCGGCGTGGTAGCGGGCCGGGTCGCATCGGCGAGCCACGTCTTCGCCCAGCGCCGCTCGCGGTCGTATTCGACGACGAACACGCGGCCGCCGGAGTCCCACATCAACCCGGCGTAGCGCTTGCCAAGCCGGATCAGCTCGACCGGGTCACCCGCGAAGGGCGCCGCGAACATCACGACGCGATCCTGATGCTCGACCGTGTGCTTCGGATCGCCGCCATCGAGTGCTTCCGCCCAAACCAGCGTCGCCGGCGCGTCGGGGCGCCAGTTCACCGCGCGTGGCCCCGCGCGCACGCCGCGAATCGGGACGTTCTCGGCCAGCGGCTGCTGCGCGACGCGCCGCACGACCTCGCCGCGCAAATTCCACACCTCGATTTCCTTGGGGAAACGAACCGCGGGCACGAGATAAGAGTACGGACGCAGCGTGCGTGACACGAGCACGAACTCGCCGCTGGGTGAAACATCGACGTCGTCGAAAATCGCCGGCTTGCCCAACAGCGTGCGCTGGCCGCTCGCGACATCCACGACGGCGAGCTGCGCGGTGAAGTAGTAGCTGTACAGCGCTTCGTCATGCGCATTATCGAGCAGATCCTGGAACGTGGCTGCCGGTGCGGCACGGCCGGTCGCGTCCTGCGTCGTCGGTCCGATCGGTGCCGCGGGGGCCACAGGCGCGGCCCCGCGATCGTCAGGCACGAACCGGCACAGCACCCGCGCCCCGTCCGGCATCCATTCGCAGGGTGCGCCGTCGGCAGCGTTGAGCGTAGGCCCGGTGAGGGCGCGCGTTTGGCCCGTGCCGACATCCGCAATCCAGAGCGCCAGTCCGGAATCACGCGTCTGCACGAACGTGATGAACCGGCTGTTCGGCGACCAGCTCACAAACTGCAGCGCCGCCGGCGACGGTACGCTGATCCGCCGCTCGGTTCCGTCGGCGACGCGCTTGAGCAGCAACCCCGTGATCGGTCCGGGCAGCTGCGGTCCCGTGGTGCGCGGATTGATCCGACTTCCCGCAAGCCGCAGCATCGGCTGCGCCAGCTCGGCGACCGTCGGCATGCTGCGCTGTTCGAGCAGCAACAACCACTGCCGATCCGGCGCGATGCTCGCTCCGGGGAGTGGCGGCGCGTCGAGAATGTCGACGATGACCCGGGGTGGCGTCCGGTACGGTGTTTGCGCGGAGAGGGACGTGCTGCAGAGGAACGCGACAAGACCTAAGAACGTGTAGCGGCTCATCGTGGCATCGACTCGTTCGCGGGAATCCGAAACTTCGCCGCGGGTACCGTGTCCCGCAACAGCTACTTCAGGGGCACGACAAAGCGAACGGTGATGTGTTCAGCGGTCTGGGGACTGATGCTGCACGAGCAGTCCTGCCCGATGATGCGCTTCACGCCGAGCACTTCGGCATCTGCGATTCCGGCGACGTCGCGGTACGTCACCTCGAGCGTGCGGCCGTCGAGCACCCGATAGCTCACGGGGCGCCCCAGGAGGCGGTGGTGTGGATCGATCCTGGCGAGCCCGTCCGCGAGCCTGCGCTGCAGCTCGGTGATCGCTTCCGCGCCAGTCACGAGGAGAGCACGGTGGCGGCGTTGCGCCGCATGCCTCGGGCACCGGGGCGCGTGAAGGGCGTCTCCCTGTAGCGGCGGTCGAATTCCGCCTCGTCGATCGTGGCGAGTATCCGGACGTCGGGCGCCGCGACGTCGGAGCGCACGGCGAACCCCGGATCAGCCGTCGCGCGCGCGAAGCTCACGTTCCACGGGCAGACATCCTGACAGACATCGCACCCGAACACCCAATCGCCCCCCCCCACCTGCGCCCGTTGCGCTTCAGTGAACTCGCCGCGATGCTCGATGGTGAGGTATGAAATGCACGCACGCGCGTCGAGATCACGCGGGCCGACAAACGCTTGCGTGGGACACGCATCGAGGCAGCGGGTGCAGGTCCCGCAGCGGTCGGCCTCGAACGGCGCATCTGGCTCGAGCGCCGCGTCCGTCAGCACGACCCCGATGAACGTGAACGAGCCGATCTCCGGATTGATCAGCATCATGTTCTTGCCGATCCAGCCCAGCCCCGCGCGCTGCGCCAACTCGCGCTCCGGCACCGGTCCCGCGTCGACGTAACACCGGGTCCTGGAGCCGGGCGCCAGGAGTCGGATCGCCTCGGCGAGTTGCTCGAGACGCTGGCCGAGGACGTCGTGATAGTCTGAGGACCATGCGTACTGAGCCACGCGCGGCTGACCCCCGGGCGCCGCCCCGGGGTGAGCCGAACGATGGAAATAATTCGTCAGCGTCACAACCGCAGACTTCGCACCCGGCATGATCGCGCGCGGGTCTTTCCGCTTCTCGGCTTGGCGATGCAGGTACGTCATCGTGCCGGCGTGTCCGTCCGAGAGCCAGCGGTCGAGCTCGGCGGCGTGCGGGTTGTTGTCGAGCGGGGCGATCCCCACGGCCGAGAAGCCGAGCTCGGCGCCATGACGCTTCACCTCGACGCTTCTGCTCGACGCCCCTGCTCGACGCTCTTGCTCGACGCTTTTCATAATCCCATCGTTTCGCGCCGCCAGCGCGCGAAGTTCACGACGTCATCGACCGGCGGTATCGTGTGCTCATCGCCGTAGGCGGTGAACATGCGCCACTCCATGTAGTCGCGCGGGGGCAGCGGGAGAAACGGCGGCCGACGGTGCCAGTCTCGGGCGCGAAAGCTCCAAGCGAGTCGGAGCAGATCGACGGCCACGCGCGGGCGCACCAGTGCCTTCAGTGCCAGACGCGTGTAGAACATGGACCAACTCGCGATACGCTGCATTCCTTCTGTATATTCCCGGCCTATGACGCTCGCAAGCAGCACCAAACCGCGCGCGCTTGGACTCGCCAGCTATCGCGGCGAGTTTCCCATCTTCAGGGACAGCGTCTATCTCAACACCTGCTCGCTGGGAGCGCTGGGCGAGCGGTCTCGCCGCAAGGTAGCCGAATTCCTCGATATCTGGCAGCGGCGCGGCGCCGCGGCGTGGTACGATGTCTGGTGGGAGGCACTGACCGACTTGCGCACCCGCTACGGCCGCATCGTGAACGCGACGGCCGGCGATATCGCGCTGGCGCCGAGCATTTCGGTCGCGCTGAGCGCGGTGGCGGAGTCGCTCGACTTTCCGACCGTCGCCTATCAGTGGCTCGCGAAGGCCAAACACGGCGTCGAGCTCGTCGTCGTCGAGAGCCCGGACAAGATCAATGTCCCCGTCGAGGCGCTTGCGCGAGCCGTGGACGAGCGCACGGCGCTGGTCGTCACGTCGCACGTCTACTTCACGAGCGGCGCGATCCAGGACATCACACGCGTGGCCGACGTGGCGCATGCCCACGGCGCGTTGTGCCTGATCGATGCCTATCAGTCGGTGGGCCAGGTTACAGTGGATGTTCAGGCGAGCGGAGTCGACGCCCTGGTGGCGGGCGGTCTCAAGTGGCTGCTCGGCGGACCTGGAATCGTTTTCCTCTATGTGCGCGAAGCCGTGGCCCGGTCCCTCGAGCCCAAAATCTCGGGCTGGTTTGGCCAGCGCGATCAATTCGCTTTCGACCCGCGGGCGCTGACCTTCCATGAGGGTGCGCGCCGCTTCGAGCTGGGGACGCCGGCGCTCGCCGCGATTTACGCACAGCTCGGCGGTCTCGAGTACATCGAGGAGATCGGCGTTCCTCGGATCCGCGATGTGACGGCGGCACTGACCGAGGATCTCATCGCGACGCTGCGCGGCGCCGGATTCAAGCCAAAGGTCGCCGCCGATCCCCGCGAGCGCTCCGGCATCGTGATGGTTCCCATGCCCGACCCCGGCGCCAGCATTCGGCACCTGGCCGCGGGCGGGATCATCGCCGACACGCGACCCGGCCACGTCCGGTTCTCGCCCTTCTTCTATAACGCGCAGGACGACCATGTCAGAGCAACCGAGCGCCTCGCCTCGCAGCCCGCTCACTGAAGACGAACAGCTCCTCACCCCGCCGCAGGTCGTTCCCGCCGAGCGACGGGCCTCCTTTACGAGCACCGACCCGTGGCGGGTGCTCCGGATCATGGGGGAGTTCGTCGAAGGGTTCGATACCCTCTCCGACGTGCGAAACGCCGTGACGATCTTCGGCTCGGCCCGCACCGCGGAATCGAGCGCGGAATACGATGCGGCCTACCAGACCGCCAAGATGCTCGCCAAGGAGGGGTTTGCGATCATCACCGGCGGTGGGCCGGGGATCATGGAGGCGGCGAACCGCGGGGCCAAAGACGGCGGCGGGCTGTCGATCGGCTGCAACATCGAGCTGCCCTTCGAGCAGGGGACGAACCGGTGGGTGGAGCGCTCGATCAACTTCCGGTACTTCTTTGTGCGCAAGACGATGTTCGTCAAGTATTCGACCGCGTTCATCACCTTTCCGGGGGGCTACGGCACGATGGACGAGCTGTTCGAAGCGCTCACCCTCGTGCAGACGGGAAAGGTGAAGCAATTCCCGGTCGTGCTGTTCGGCCGGGATTACTGGGGCGGTCTGGCCGACTGGCTGAAGGAGCGCGTCGCGGGGGAGGGCAAAATTTCGCCGGAGGATCTCAACCTCTTTCTCGTCACCGACGATCCGAAAGAGGCGCTCGGGTGGATCGTGGAGGCTCGGGAACGGCGTACGCGCGCGTTCCGCGCCAAGCAACCGAGAAGCCAGAGCACACGATGACTCAAAACGAATACCTGCGCGGCCAGCGCATCAATCCCAAGCCGATCACCGGCAAAGAGACGGTCGCCGAGCTCGTCGACAATGCGTTTCTCGCCTACAATGCCGGGCGGCTGAGCGAGGGCTGCCGGTTGTTCGCCGAGCGGATGCTCGAGGACGACGTGACCGTGGGAATGAGTCTCACCGGCGCGATGACGCCGGCGGGCCTCGGCATGTCCACGATCATCCCGTTGATCGAAGCTGGATTCATCGACTGGGTGGTGTCTACCGGCGCGAATCTGTATCACGACGCGCACTTCGGCCTGGGCATGGCGATGCATCGCGGTACGCCGTTCGCGGACGACGTGGTGCTGCGGGAAGAAGGAGTCGTGCGGATTTACGACATCTTCTTCGACTACGACGTGCTGCTGTCCACGGATCGCTTCATTCGCGAGGTCTCTGCCCGGGCGGAATTCCAGCGGCCGATGAGCACGGCGGAGTATCACTATCTGCTCGGCGGCTACGTGCTGCAGCGCGAGCAGGCCCTTGGATTGACGCGAAAGTCCGTGCTTGGCGCGGCTCATGAGGCGGCGGTTCCGATCTATACGTCATCGCCCGGTGACTCGTCGATCGGCATGAACGTCGCGGAGCAGGCGCTGTCGGGGAGCAAGCTGCGCTTCGATGTCAGCGCCGATGTGAACGAAACGTCCTCGATCGTGTTCTCGGCCAAGGTGCACGGCGGCAAGAGCGGAGTGCTGATCGTCGGCGGCGGCAGCCCCAAGAACTTCGTGCTCCAAACCGAGCCGCAGATTCAGGAAGTACTCGGCATCAGCGAGAAGGGCCACGACTACTACCTCCAGCTGACCGATGCCCGTCCCGACACGGGCGGCCTTTCGGGGGCGACGCCGGCGGAGGCGGTCAGCTGGGGGAAGGTGGATCCGGACAAGCTGCCCGGCACCGTCGTGGCGTATCTCGACAACACGGTCGCGTTTCCCATTCTGGCCGCGTACGCGCTGGCCCGGCGCAAGCCCCGCACTCTCAAGCGGCTGTACGACCGGCGCGCGGACATGATGCGCGAGCTCACCGATTCCTATCTCGAGGCAAAAGAGGATCGCGACGCGCGCGCCGAGGCAGCAGCTGGCGGCCGCGCGACCTGACACCGGGAAGTCCGGCACTCCCACCAGGGCGTACGCCGCATACGTCCTGGGTCTGCTGACGCTCGTCAACCTGCTCAATTACCTCGACCGCAACGTCGTCTACGCGGTGTTCGAGCCGGTCAAGCGCGAGCTGAACCTCAGCGACGCGCAGCTCGGCTGGCTCGGCTCCGCCTACATCATCGTGCTGTCGCTCGCCGCGCTGCCGCTCGGCGTGATCGGCGATCTCCGTTCCCGCCGCGCCGTCATCACGTGGGGTGTCACCGTGTGGAGCGCGGCGACCGCCGCCGGCGGATTCGTCCGGCACTTCTGGCAGTTGTTTGCGTGTCGCGCGCTCGTGGGGTTCGGCGAAGCGGGCTACGGTCCCGCGTCGCAGGCGATCATCGCGCAATACTACAAGGGTCGGCGGCGCGCGTTCGCGATCGGCATTTACTCGGTAGGCATGGCGCTCGGCGGCGTGCTCGGCATCTGGCTCGGCGGCGTGATCGCCGAACGCTACGGGTGGCGCTGGGCGTTCATCTGGATGGGGATTCCCGGGTTGATCCTCGCCTTCCTGGCGTCGCGGCTGCGCGAGCTGGATCGCCGCCCGCCGCCCCCGATCGTCGAGACCCTCCGGCAATGGTGGCGCCAGGGCATGCACGGCGTGACGCACTACGTCATGCCGCTCGCGATCTGCGCCGGGATCGGCGCCCTGATCGCGGGTGTGCTGGCGCTGTTCGAAGGTATTCCCTCGCAGGTTACCACGGCGGTCTTCAGCATCGGCGTCAGTGTCGGCATCGCGTGGACCGTGTGGCGGCTCGTGCCGCTGGCCGTGCGCCGCACGACGGCAGTCGGCGTGGTCGCGGC
>JBLNGI010000117.1:0-2630 GCA_050264615.1 Gemmatimonadota bacterium | reverse complement strand
GTCTTCAGTCAGCGTATGACGTCGTCGTCGTGGGAGCCCGCTGCGCCGGCGCTTCCACCGCCATGCTGCTGGCGCGGCAGGGTGCTCGCGTGCTGGCCGTGGACCGCAGCGCCTATGGCAGCGACACTCTGTCCACGCTTGCACTCATGCGCGGCGGCACGCTTCAACTGCATCGGTGGGGCGTGCTCGACGCCGTGAAACGGGCTGGAACGCCCCCCATCCGGATCACCTCGTTCCGATACGGCAGCGAGCAGGTTGATGTGGCGATCAAGCCGAAAGATGGCATCGATGCGCTGTATGCGCCGCGGCGGACCGTCCTGGATTCGATCCTCGCAAGCGCGGCGGCCGACGCTGGCGCGGACGTGGTGCACGGCCCGCGAATCAAGGATCTGCTACGCGCCCCTGACGGGCGCGTCACCGGCGTTGTCCTCCTGGATCGCGACGGAGTGGCGCGCCAGGTGCGCGCGGGAATCGTCATCGGTGCTGACGGTCAGCAGTCCCCGGTGGCGCAACTCGTGGGAGCGACGCCATACCTGACCGGCTCGCACGCGACCGGCGTCATCTACGGCTTCTGGCGCGGCCTTCGGATGGAGGGCTACCAGTGGTACTACGCGCCGGGAATCGGCATCGGGGGAATCCAGACGAACGACGGGCTGACGTGCCTCTTCGTCGCCGTTCCGTCCGAACGGTTCATGCGCGAGTTGCGCTACGATCTCGCCTCGGCGCATCAGCAGGTACTGTCCGAAATGGATCCCGGCCTGGCGGCCGAGGTTCGTGACTCGGAACAGGAAGGCCATTTGCGTGGGTTCCCCGGCCGCCCGGGGTACTTCAGGCGGAGCTGGGGACCGGGCTGGGCGCTTGTGGGGGACGCCGGGTACTTCAAGGACCCGTTCACGGCACACGGCATCACCGATGCGCTTCGCGATGCGGAACTGCTGTCTCGAGCCGTCAGCGCCGGAACAGACGCGGCGTTGGCCGAGTACCAGGCCGTGAGGGACCAGCTTTCCCTGGGATTGTTCGACGTGACCGACCGGATCGCGTCGTTCTCATGGGATCTTGCGACGTTGCGAGACTGGCATCGCGAACTCAGCCAGGAGATGCAGCGCGAGGTGTCGTGGATGCTGGAGCTGGACGCGCGGTCCACGATGCTCGCGCAGGGGTGACGCACAGATGACTGTCAGGGTCGGCCAGACGGCGCGCAGAACCCTCACGCTCACCGCAGAACACGTCCGCCTGTATTCCGAGATCACGGGAGACCGGAATCCTCTGCACTTCGACGAGGCGTTCACGGCAGGCACGCGCTTCAAGCGGCTTCTCGTCCAGGGGGGCCTTACGACGGGGCTGTTGCACGCGCTCGTCGCGATGGACTTGCCGGGACCAGGCACCGTCTTCCTCAGCCAGAACTGGCGTTTCACGAACCCTGTATTCATCGGCGACACGATCACCGCGGAAGCGGAGGTGAAATCGGTCCACGAAACCAAGCCGGTGACCCAACTCGCCATCACAGTGACGCGACAGGATGGCGTCGTGGTGCTCGAAGGCGAAGCCTGGTGCTACACCGCCAGGCCGGATTCGCGCTGAACGGCGCGATTCGATGTATCTTTCGCATGTCGCGCCGCCGCTCGGCCGTTCATGCCCGTCGCACCAGAGACAGGAACGCGCTCGGTTCAACGTCCCGTCAGGTGGGCCATCCTCCTGGGCGCCACCGCCCTCGTCATCTACCTGTGCGCCCGAATCCTGGTGCCGTTCATCAACGTCATCGCCTGGTCGTCGGTTCTGGCAATCGCCTTCTACCCCATCCATGAACGCCTGGTCGGGAAGACGCACCGGCCATCGCTGAGCGCGTTGATCACGACGCTTCTGGTCGTGGTGACGATCCTTATTCCGCTCCTCTTTGTCGCGGCCGTTGCGGTCAACGAGCTGCTGTCGCTGAAGGGCTACGTCGAGCAGGCGTTCAGCGGAGGATTCGACGTCAAGATCGTCACGCCGCTCAGGAACGCGGCTGACTGGATCATGCGGCGCTCGGGCCTGGAGTCCTCGCGGGTGGTGGAAACGGTCGCCCAGCACGCAAGCGGCCTCGGGCAGTTCGTCGCCACCTATGCCCTCTCGTTCGCCGCGAGCCTGACCGGCGCGATCGTCTCGTTCATCTTCATCATCTTCACGATCTTCTTTCTGTTCCGCGACGGCACGAGCATCGTACGCCGAATCCCTGACTACCTGCCGTTCGATCGTCCCCGAAGCGAGCGAGTGCTGATGCGCATCCGCGAGGTCATCGACGCTAGTGTCTACGGGGTCATGGCGATCGCGGCCATCCAGGGCCTGCTGATGGGACTGATCTTCTCCGCGCTCAGCATCCCGTCGGCGGCGCTCTGGGGCGCGGTCACGCTGCTGACCAGCATGATTCCGCTGCTCGGCGCCGGTGCCGTCTGGGTGCCTGGCGTGATCTACCTGCTGCTCACCGGCAGCTGGATCAAGGCCATCATTCTGGCGGCATTCGGCGGCGCCGTCATCAGCTCGGTGGACAACTTCCTCAGGCCCAAGCTGGTGGGCGGTCGGGTCGGCTTGAGCGAGCTGGTGATGTTCTTCTCGGTGCTTGGCGGCCTCCAGGTGTTCGGGCTTCTCGGCATCAT
>JBLNGI010000116.1:0-42002 GCA_050264615.1 Gemmatimonadota bacterium | reverse complement strand
GCCCCACCAGGTAGGTCGTCGCGTCCTTGGTGCCGACCATGCCGAGGTCGGTGGCCGTGGTGCTGGCGCGCCACTCACCGCCGACGTAAACGCGCAGATCGGACAGCCGGCCGTTCTGTTTGGTCAGCGCGACTCGGACGGGCCCAGAGTCACACGGCGCGTCCCAGTCGTCACGATCGCCGTCATAACCGTTGGTCTGGTTGTGCCGGCAATCTCCGTCCCGACAGTCCCAGCTGATGCGGTTGCGCCCGTTGCCGTAGACGCCGGGCTTGGCGGCATAGCTGAACCGCACAGTGCCGTCGGGCGCGTTCGCAACGCGCCGCTCGAGTGACTGGGCCTGGCCGACTGACGCCACGAAGAGCGCTGCCCACGCACCACGCACTGCGTACGACGCACGTGTGTTCATTGATTGATCAGGTCTTGGAGGTATTGAGCAGCCCGGGGACTCCGGGATTGCCCGATCCAGAAGATCGCCTTCTTGCGCAGCTCGCGATCGGGATCGTTCTTGCCGATCTGGAACAGCTTGTCGAGCGCGGCTTCTTCGCGCCGCTGCGAGTATACGAAAATCAGCTGCTCCTTCATCTCGCGATCGTTCATGCTGTCATAGAGTCGCACGAGATCGGCGACGTCGACGCTGCGGCCTTGCCCGGCCCAGAACAGCGCCTTCTTGCGCAGCTCGATGTTCTCGCGGGTGTTCAGCGCGATGTCCATCAACCAGCGATAGTTGTCGGCGCCGCCCATCTGTGACAGCGAGAAGATCACCTTCTCTTTCAGATCATCGGTATCCAGGTTCTTGTAGAGATCTCTCAGGCACTGCTGGTTCTCGGCAGAGCGACGCTGCCCGAGCCAGAAGATCGATTTCTCGCGCAGGTCCGCGGGCCGATCGCGACGCCCCGAATACGTGCAGAGAATCGCCGCCGCGCGCGGGCTGCGGTGTTGCGACAGCGCGAAGATCGCCTTCTCCTGAATCTCCGGATCGCTCTTGGGATCCTGCAGGATCGAATCGAGCGCTGCGACGGTCTCCTCGCCGGGCACCTGCGACAGCCAGAACACCGCCTGCTCGCGGACCTCTTTGTCCGGGTCGTTGCGCACCGCGTCGAGCAGAATCCGCGACGTCTCGTCGCTGCGCTTCTGCGACACGAGGAACACGGCCTTGCGCCGCAGGCACGCCGAGCCTGCGTCGCGTCGCGCGAGCACGGACTTGAGCAGCGGCACCGCGCGGTCCGCGTCCATCTGGAGCACCGCGTTCAACGCAGCGATCCGGATATCGTCATCGTCGTCGTCGCAGCGATCGGAGCTCCGCTCGTGCCGGCCGGGTCTCGGCGTCGGAGCGGTCGCCGGTTGGGGCGGCTGTGCAGGCTGCGGCGTCTGCGGCACATTCGGCGCGATGGCTGTGACCGCCTCCATCGTCGACGCGGCGGCCTCCTCATCGCCGAGCTGCGCGAGCGCGCCTTCCACGCGGCGCAACAGCGCTTCGGCATCACGGCGCGTCGTGGCCTTGGGATAGCGGCGCGCTTGCGTCTGCAATGCCGCGCGCGCGTCGCGCAGCTGTTCATCCGAGCCGGCGCGATAGAGCGCGAACGCCTGCCAGTAATAGGTGTTCGGGACGTGCGAGGAGCGCGGGTACTTGTCGCGCAGGTTCTTGAACAGCCCGGCCGCGCGCTCGTAGTCGTTGTCGTTCAACGCCTGGCGAGCCGCGCGATAGACGGAATCGGCGGCATCGCCCTGCACCTTGTCGGCCACGGTCCAGTCCGGCTCCTCGATCTCCTCGGAGTCGTCGAAGTCCAGCGCGAGCGCGATCGGCGCCGCGCGCAAGTGATACGCCGCCGCTGCCAGCTCGGGGCCGACCATCGCCATGGGGGCGATCGAGGCGATGACCGGTGCTCGTATACTGAGCGACTGGAGCTCGGCGGACGCCATTTCCAATGCGACGGCCGCTTCGGTCATGCTCATGGTGACGAGCGGGGTCGGGGCAATGGTGAACGGCACGATCGCGGCCAGCGGCGGTGATGCGTGGCGACGCGCGCGCGGCTTGGCGGATGGGGCGGGCGCCGGCGTGGCGTCCTGAACGGACATCGTAACGGCGAGCAAGAGAGACAAACTGGCCAACATCAAAGTGCTCCTTGTGTGCGCGCCGATACGGGCCCGGCGGGAATCGCCGAGCGCAGCTTGGGCAACACGTTCGATTGGTTCATGCCCTGGGTGATGAGATCGCGGTCGTGGCCATCCTCGAGCGGATTGAGCAAGGCGATCTGCATCAGCACCAGCTCCAAGTCCTCCAGCAGGGAGCGCAGCCGCGGATCCTGCGCCGCGGGTGAATCGAGCATCATCCGTGTGGTGGTGAGGAGCTCCCGCGCCTGGCGTGCCAGCCTCGCGGTGTTCGCCGAGCGATTGGCATCCGTCCGGAACGACGTGAGAAAGGCCTCGGTACGGGAGAGGTATTGCGTGGCCGCGATCTTGTAGGCCACGCCGGCCAGCGAGTCTATCTCTCGCGTGACCTGCGTACTGTTCGGGACGGCGGACTGCGTCGAATCATTCGTCGCGACCTGAGTGCCTTCATGCGACTGATTGGCGGTCCAGCGGCCAATGCCGATGCCGACTACCAGCACGGCGGCAGCCGCGACCGCCCAGCGCATCCAGGGGCGCAACTCAAGAACGTGACGCGTGCGGCGTGCGGCGTGGATGCGCGCCCAGATCTCTTCGTGGGGTGTGGGATGCGGGCGGTGGTAGGACTTGGCCACATCCTTCAGCCACGCTTCGAATTTCGGGTCGTCGTGCTGGTCCATCATGTCGTCCATTCTCCTGCAAAGTCCGCCAGCGCCACGCGCAGCTTCGCGCGCGCCCGCGACAACTGTGCTTTCGAGGTGCCGGTCTCGACGCCCAACGCGGCACCGATCTCTTCGTGTGTGTAGCCCTCGACATCGTGCATCAGGAACACCGTGCGATAACCCTCCGGGAGCTCGTCGATGGCCTGTTTCAGTCGCACCTTCAAATCAGGCTCCGCGTGTCGCGGCAGTGTGCCGATCTCATGCGCATCGTCGATGTCCGCTTCCCGTTGCCGAAACCGCTTCACCTTGCGCAGCCCGTTCAACACGACCGTCGTCGTGATCGTGTGCAACCAGGTCGAAAACGCAGCCTCGCCACGGAACGAGCCAAGCCGGTCGAACGCCCGGATGAACGTCTCCTGGGTGAAATCCTGCGCGAGGGCATCATCGCCCGCGAGCCGGAAGGCCAGGCGGTACACCCGGTCCACATGCGCGTCGTAGAGCGCGCGCTCTGCGGAGCTATCCCCGGCGCGGACGCGGGCAATGAGCTGTGATTCGTCCACGAAGCTCCGAGGTGACGGGCTGGGCTCGTAACTACTGATGGGACACGGGGGACGACAAAAGGGTTACGTGGGGAGGCTCTAGCGGGTGCCAAACAGGCGGTCGCCGGCGTCCCCCAGACCGGGGAGGATGTACCCCTTGGAATTGAGCTCCCGATCGAGCGAGGCCGTATACACCGGCACCGTGGGGTGGGCGTCCAGCATGGCTTTCACCCCCTCCGGGGCGGCAACGAGGCAGAGGAACCGGACTTTCTGGGCGCCCGCCCGCAGCAGGGCGGTCACGGCCGCCACGGCGGACCCGCCGGTCGCGAGCATGGGATCGAGGAGGAAGAAGGCGCGGTCCGCCTCCCCCGAAGGAATCTTGAAGTAGTAGTCGACAGGCTGAAGCGTGGCGTGGTCGCGGTACATGCCGATGTGCCCGACTCGGGCCGAGGGGATGAGCTGCGAGATTCCTTCGACCATGCCGAGGCCGGCGCGCAGGATCGGCACGAGCGTGAGCTTCTTCCCGGCGACCTGCCTGCCCGACGTCTGTTCGAGCGGGGTCTCGATCTCCACCGCTTCGAGCGGCAGGTCCTTCGTCACCTCATACGCCATGAGCATCGCGATCTCATTGACGAGCTGCTTGAAGTCGCGCGTGCTGGTCCGCTTGTCGCGTAAGATCGTGAGCTTGTGCTGAATGAGCGGGTGCGAGAGCACCGTGAGGTTGGGGAACTGCTGGGTCGCGGCCCGCGCCATGGCGGAGAAGCTAGCAGAAAGGGGCGGCTCTCGCCGCCCCTCCGGAGCTTCGTTATTTCTGGGTCACTGCCACTTGAATCTCCCGCGGTTTCGCCTGCTCGACCTTCGGAAGCGTGATCGTCAGGATGCCATGCTCGTACGATGCCGAGATCGCGTTGGCATCGACCGAAGCGGGAAGGCTGAACGTGCGCTCGAACTCGCCGTAGGTCCGTTCGTAGCGATGCACGCGCTCGGTGCGCTGTTCCGCGACTTGCTGCTTCTGTCCATGGACGGTGAGAACATTGCCCTCCAGCGAGATCTTCACGTCCTGCGGCCGCACGCCCGGCACTTCGGCCATGATGCGGATCAGGTCCTTCTCTTCGAAGATGTCGACAGGGGGCACCCAGGACGCGCTGACGCTGTCCCGGTACTGCCAATCCAGCCCGCCCAACGCATCGTTGAGCAAACGGCTGATCCGGTGACCGACGTTGACGAACTCGGCCGTGGCCGGGTCTCTCTGCGAGTTGCGAGTCGTCAGGAACATAGGTTTCCTCCTTTCGATGAGAACGATCGGGTTTGAAAACTCTCACGGCTGGCGTTGGCATCATCCGTGCCGTTTTCTTGCGCGCGCTCTTTTGCCGATCTGGCAGAGCGGTCGATCATCTTGGCAAACGGGCCTGTCGCGATGGCTCGCGGAGCGCTCGGAGCGCCGGTAGGTTTCAGATCCCTGATTCGCCTACCGGAAGGGTCGCATGATTCGCAAACTCCTGATTCTGAGCGCCGGCCTCTGGGCCGGACCCGCCGTATCCGTGGTCTCCGCTCAATCCGTCGACAGCCTCGTCGCCAAATACCTCCAGGCGTCCGGCGGCCTGGCCCGGATCCAGGCTCTGCAGACGCTGCGGCGCACCGGAAAGTTCACCGGCAGCGGTGGGTTCGAGGCAGTCGTGGTGCAGGAAAACAAACGTCCCAACAGCGTGCGGCAAGAATTCTCGATCCAGGGGATGACCGGCATCAACGCCTATGACGGCCACGACGGCTGGAAGATCGAGCCGTGGAACGGCAAGCGGGATCCTGAGGCGCTCGGAGAAGAAGAGATGCACGGCATTCTCGACGACGCCGATTTCGATGGCCCGCTCGTGGATTACCAGGCCAAGGGCAACCGGGTCGAGTTTCAGGGATTGGAGCAAGTCGAGGGCAGCGACGCGTACAAGCTCAAGGTCACGCGGCCCAACGGTGACGTGAGCTTCTACTATCTGGATACCGAGTACTACGTCCCGATCCGCATCGACACCCAGCGCATGATTCGCGGCGCGCCCCAGGAATTCGAGACCTCGCTCGGCGACTACAAGCAAGTCAACGGCGTGTATCTGCCGTTCTCCTCCGAGTCGGGGCCGAAGGGCTCGAGTAGCACCGATCGCGGGAAGATCACATTCGACAAGATCGAGGCCAACGTCCCGCTCGAGAATCAGCGGTTTACGCGGCCGGGGGCGCGCCCATGAACGCGCTCCTGCTGCTCCTGATCGCCCAGCAACCTTCCGTCAAAGTCGACTCGGAAACGATTTCCGGGCTGGGCGCGCGGAACATCGGCTCCGCGGCCATGAGCGGGCGGATCGCGGCGCTGGACGCCGTGCACGAAGGGGCGCGGCTCACGATCTACGTCGGCGCCGCGAGCGGCGGCGTGTGGAAGTCGACGAACGGCGGCACGACGTTCAAGCCGGTGTTCGACAAGCAAGCGGTGCAGTCGATCGGCGCCGTGACGATCGATCCCAAGAATCCGAAAGTCGTGTGGGTCGGAACCGGTGAGTCCTGGATGCGCAACAGCGTGTCCATCGGCGACGGCATTTACCGCTCCGACGACGGCGGCGAGAACTGGACGAACATGGGGCTGCGCAACTCCGAACACATCGTCAAAGTGCTCGTCGACCCCGCCGAGACCAATACGGTCTACGTCTGCGTGCCCGGAAAACTGTGGAGCGACTCGGACGAGCGGGGCGTCTACAAGACGACCGACGGCGGGAAGACATGGACCAAGGTGCTGAAGGGCGCCAACCTGTCGACCGGCTGCTCGATGATGACGATGGATCCCGCGCATCCCAAGACGCTGTATGCCGGAATGTGGGATTTCCGCCGGCGCGGCTGGACGTTCCGCTCCGGGGGCGACAGCGCGACGGCGCCGAGTGCCTCCGGGCTGTTCAAGACCGCCGATGGGGGCGCGACGTGGACCGAGCTGCCCGCCGGCTCGGCGGGGCTGCCGCCCAAACCCTGGGGTCGTGTGGCCGTGACGGTCGCGCCCTCGAAGCCCGAGGTCGTGTACGCGTTTATCGAAGCGGTGCCGCCGCTGAACGCCCTGTACCGGTCGAATGACGCCGGCAAGACGTGGCAGATGCTCGATCGGAGCCAGAACATGATCTGGCGGCCGTTCTATTTCGCAAACCTCATCGTCGACCCGCGTAACCCGGAGCGTGTGTACAAGCCGGACGGCGGCTTCATCGTCAGTACCGACGGTGGCAAGAGCTTCAGCGGCATCTCGGGCGGCGCGCACGGCGACTTCCACGACGTCTGGATCGATCCGAGCAACACCGACAACCTCATCACCGGGGACGACGGCGGCCTCTGGTTCTCCTACGACGCCGGCAACAAATGGGTAAAGAACGAGAACCTGCCGGTGTCGCAGTTCTACCACGTCAGCGTCGACATGGACCGCCCGTACAACGTGTATGGCGGGCTGCAGGACAACAGCTCGTGGGTCGGCCCGTCGGAGTATCCGGGCGGGATCACGAACCATCAGTGGGAGAACATGTACGGTGGCGACGGCTTCTGGATGTTCGTCGACCCAGCCGATCCCAATTACCTCTACGCCGAGTCGCAGGGTGGATACATCGGGCGAATCAACCGCCGCACCCATGAGGCGCGCGGTATCCAGCCACTGCCGCATTACCAGGAGAAGAAGCTGCGGTTCAACTGGAACACCCCGATCCACATCAGCGCGACGCAGAAGGGCACGATCTATCTCGGCGCGCAGGTGCTGTTCCGCTCGAAGGACTTTGGGCAAACCTGGGAGCGCATCTCTCCGGATCTGACCACCAACGACTCGACCAAGCAGCGCCAGGAACTGTCCGGCGGCATCACGGTCGACAACTCGGCCGCGGAGATGCACACCACGATCTTCGCCATCGCCGAGTCGCCGCGGGATGGGCAGATCATCTGGGCCGGCACCGACGACGGCAACCTGCAGGTCACGCGCGACGGCGGGAAGACGTGGACGAACGTCGCCCCAAAGATCACCGGCCTGCCGAAGAACGCGTGGGTCACTTCGGTCGAGCCCGGCCATTTTGCGAACGGCACGATCTACGCGACGTTCGATCTGCACACCTTCGGCGACATGCGCCCCTACGCCTACAAGTCCACCGATTTCGGCGCGACGTGGACGGCGCTGGTCGCCCCGGACAGTCCGGTGCGTGGCTACGCCCACGTCATAAAGGAAGACCTCGTCAATCCGAACCTGCTGTTCCTCGGCACCGAATTCGGACTGTTCATTTCGGTCGACGGCGGGAAGCAGTGGGCGCACTACAAGGGGGGGGACCTCCCGAACGTCGCGGTGCGCGACCTGGCGATTCATCCGCGCGACCACGACCTCGTGATCGGGACGCATGGGCGCGGCATTTGGATCGTGGACGACATCTCGCCGCTCCGGGCGCTCACGCCCGAGGTGCTGGGCAGCTCCGTCGCCTTCCTGCCCGGCCGTCCCACGGTGCAGCGCCTGCAGGCGGGGGGTGGGTGGGCGAACGGCGACGCGATGTACGTCGGACCGAATCCGCCGAGCGACGCGGTGATTACCTACTACCAGCGGCGGCGCCACATCTTCGGCGACATGAAGCTCGAGGTCTACGACGCGAGCGGCAAACTCCTCGGCACGTTGCCGACGAGCAAGCGCCGGGGCTTGAGTCGCGTCACGTGGTCGATGCGGCTCTCCCCCCCACGCGTGCCGCCGGCGGCGAGCGCGGCGTTCGGCGCCGCGTACGGGCCCCGGGTGTTGCCGGGGACGTACACGATCAAGATGACCAAGGACACGGCGACGTACTCGACGCAGCTCGCGGTCGTTCCCGACCCGCGCGCCACCCACACCGATCAGGAACGTCGCGCGGCGCTCGATCTTGCCCTGAAGACGTCGGGCACCCTTACCGAGATGACGTTCGCGGTCGAACGGATGAACAGCGTGCGGCAGGCGCTGGATGATCGCGCCGGGAAATTGTCGGCCGGCGACGCCGTCGCAAAGCGGCTCCGCGCCGCGTCGGGCGCCGTGGACGTGATGCGGAAGAAGATCGTGGCCACCAAGGAAGGCGGCATGATCACCGGCGAGGAACGCCTGCGCGAGAACCTCGCCGACCTGTACGGCAACATCATCTTCTACGACGGCGGCCCGACGCAGACGCAGATCGAGCGGGCGGATGCGATCGCGCGCGAGCTGGGCGACGTGATGCGGGATTTCGATGCCTGGATCACGCGCGACCTGGCCGGCATCAACACGGCGCTGCGTGGTAAGAAACTCGAGCCGATCGTGGTGATGACGCGGCAACAGTGGGAGGCGGCCGCGGGCGGCCGGTAGGTCAGCATTTCGTCCGATTCGACACGGCCTCCTAGTGAAGTTCACGGGAGGCCGTACGATTTGCAGTCATGACTCACCTGCTCGCGGTGCTTCTCACCACTCAGGTCATCGCGATCCGCGCCGGGCGCGTGCTCGATCCCGAGACAGCCAGCGCGTCGCTCCACCAGATCATTCTGGTGCAGAGCGGCCGGATCGGCGCGATTGGCCCTGACGTTGCCATTCCCGCGGGCGCCACCGTCTACGACCTCTCGTCCGCGACGATCATTCCGGGCTTGATCGACGCGCACGTACATCTTGCCATCGGCGGGCCGGTGCGCTCGAACGCGCTCGCCGATCTCCAGGCGGGTTTCACCACCGTGGTCGATCTCGGGTCTCGCACGACGCGGCTGTTGCGAATCCGCGACTCGATCAACGCCGGCGAGATTCCGGGCCCGCGGGTCTATGCCGCGGGCATTTGGGTGGGACGCAAGGACGGCGTGTGCGAGTTCGGGGGGATCGGAATCGCGGGAGGAGCGGAAGGGTTCCGGGCCCGCGTGCGCGAGAACGTCGCAGCCGGCGCGGACTTCATCAAGGTCTGTGTGACGGGATGGCCGGCGGACGCGTACGCGCACCCGAACGATTACGAGCTACCCGACAGCACGCTGAAGGCCGTGGTCGATGCGGCGCACGCGGATCGGCGCCGAGTGATCGCGCACGACATCTCGCTCGGCGGCGTCAGAGCCGGACTCGCGGCCGGCATCGATGGTCTCGCGCACACCGCCTACCTCGACAGCGTCACGGCGCGCCTCATGCGGACTCGCGCGGTGTTCATGATCCCTACGCTGGCGTCGCTGCCGGCCGGGACCCCGGGCGCCGCCGGCCGCGCACTGATCGAATCGGTCGGGCTGGCGCAGCGACACGGGGTGCGGCTGGTGTTCGGCACGGATGGTGGCGTGCTGCCCCACGGCCAAAACGCGAAGGAGTTCGTCGCGATGTCCGAGGCGGGGGTACCGCTTGCCGAGCTGCTGCGTTCCGCCACGGTCAACGCGGCCCGAGCTTTTGGCCTCGACTCGCTTGGTCAGATCAGGCAAGGAATGGTCGCCGATCTCGTGGCGCTGAACGCCGATCCGCGCGAAGACGTGACGGCGTATCAGAAAGTGCGGTTCGTGATGTCCCGCGGTCGAGTCATCGTCAGTCCCTAGCACCAAGGTGCAAGAGCCGTCGAGCCGTGGTGCCCGCAGTCTTCCGCGTGATCTTTTCGATCCTTGCCGCTGCGCTGGTTGCGGTGTCCGCTTCCGTTCAGGGCCGGTCGTCTCCAGTGGTCGATCCTACGGCCGTGGACGTTCCCTCGATCGATCCGACGATCGAACCAGGTGCCGGGACGAGTCGTCGCACCAAGCGCGTCACGCCGCTCATCGCGCCGCTGCCGTTTCGCAACTCGCAGATCGGGTGGGGCGGAGCGCTGATGGTGGGATTGATTCACCGCTTCGATGGCGACACGACGGTGAAGCCGTCGACGGGGGCGGTGATGGGGTTGGCAAGCGAAAACGGCAGCTGGGGCGTGATGGCGATCGAGGTCGCACGCTTCAAGCAGGATGCGTGGCGCGTGCGCGGCATGGTGGGTTACATGGATCTGCGCTACGACTTCTATGGCATCGGGATCGACGCGGGCGAAGCGGGACGCTCCGTGGCGCTCGAGCAGACGTTTTTCCCCGCCGCCCTCGTGTTGCTGCGTCGTGTTGCCGGTCCGGTATACCTCGGCGCGTCACTCTTCCGCGGAGAGACCACTGTCGAGCTGCGCGACTCGGGGGGGCCCGGTCTGCCCGCGGTTCCCGACCAGGCGCGCGCCGTGCTGATCGCGCCGGGGCTGCAGGCGGAGTACGACACGCGTGACAACGACTATTGGCCCGCGCACGGGGGCTTGGCGGAGCTCAAAGCGAGATTCTTCTCGACGACCACCGGCAACTCGGGCTCGTTCCAGCGCTACACCGGCTCGTGGTCATGGTACAACGGACTGCGCGGCAGCGATCTCGTGCTCGCGACGAACATCAATGCCTGCGCGGCTCCGGGGGACGCGCCCTTTTACGGGCTGTGCTCACTGGGCTCGGGCCGGTACACCATGCGTGGTTACACGCAGGGCCGCTACCGCGACCATGTCGGGAACGTGGTGCAGGCGGAGCTGCGCGGTCATCGCGCCCGCTTTGGCGCGGTCGTGTTCGGCGGTTTTGGGCAGGTCGCCGCGACGGCTGGAGACATCTTCGAGGCGCAGCTGCTGCCGGCGGGCGGGCTCGGTGCCCGTTACCAGCTGAGCGCGAAGTATCCGATGCACCTCCGGCTCGACTATTCGTGGGGCCGCGACGGGGGTCTGCTCTACTTCTCTGTAGGCGAGGCTTTCTAAACCCCCCTCACGTTTCTAGATTCCGCTTCCACTTTGGGCCAGGTAGCTCAGTTGGTAGAGCAGCGGACTGAAAAGACGAGGGGTCCTGTGCGGGCCCCTCGTCTTGTGCTCCGGCACTGGCACTCACGTACCCCATTCGACTACGTCGGCCAGCACTGACCGGCAAACATTGCGGCAAACAACCGACCTACCCCGATGTCCTGGCACGGCTTCGCAAACCGCCGCCTTCAGCCACTCTGCCACCTCTCCAGGGAGCACAGCCTCGCCAGCGGCCGAGCCTTGTGCAACCCCCGCGCCCCGCTGGGCAGGGGTTGGTGAAGCTGTGGGCTGCTTCGCTCACGGTGGCGTTCTGCCGGGCCACCAGTTCCACCGACCGGCCAGCGTGAGCAACGCCGGGCCGATGGCGCTCCGGACCAGCGTGGCGTCCATGAATACGGCGACAGCGAGCGCCAGTCCCAGCATTTTGACGAACAGAAAATCACCGAGCATGAATGCGCCGAACACGGCGACCATGATGGCCGCGGCACTCGTGATGACCGGGCCAGTGTTCGCGAGTCCCTCGACTACCGCCGTCTGGTCGTCTGCCCCCTGTCGCGCCGCTTCCGCCACGCGTGTGACGAGGAACACCTCGTAATCCATGCTCAGTCCGAACACGGTGCAGAACACGATCGTGGGAAGGATCAGGAAGACGGCGTCCACCCGCTGGTGTAGGCCGAAGATGCCCAACCCCCAGCCATCCTGAAACGCGAGAACGACGACGCCGAAGCCGCAGCCTACCGCCAGGAGGTTCAAGGCGATCGCTTTGAGTGGCACCAGGACCGACCGGAGGCCAATGAGCAGCGCCACGAATGTACCCGCCAGGAGCAGCGTCGCGACCGTGCCGAAGCGGCCCTCTACGGCATCGACGTAGTCGGCCCGCGCGGCGGGGAGACCCCCGACGAGGATGCGCGTGCCGGCCACCCCCGTGAACTGCTCCGCGTCGAACGCGCGTAATCGTCTCACGAGCGCGACCAGCGCCACGTCATCGACGGACTCGGCAGGGATCGCGTGCAACAACACGGAGCGCCGGTCCTCGGTGAGGAATGGCTCCCACGTCGCCCGTGGCGCCATGAACAGGGCAAGGCGGGACGGCGGCCGCTCGGCGGCGAACGAAGTGAACGACTGCACGGCGGCGATCCGCTCGTCGGCCACCAGGCGCCGGCGCATGCGGCGAACGGCGCTCCATCCGTCGTGGGTCAGGACGTCATGTCCCGGAGGGAGCTGCATCAGGATGTGAAGGGTCTGGACCACCCCTCCGCGCCCCATCGCCTCTAACTCCCGGAGCGCTCTCGTGGACTCGATCTCCGGCGGGAGCCAGTCCCCGCCACGGGGCAGGCCGGGCCGCAGCCGATGTCCCTGCCAGGCCAGGACAACGATGGGCAGACCGGCTGCGACGAGCACGGCGATGGGACGGGCGACCACGTGTCGGCCCCAGCGGCGCCAAGCTGCGCCGGCACCCAGCGCCCATTCCCCGGGCCATAGCCGGCCGCGGTCAATTCGTGCCCCTAACCAGGAGAGCAATGCGGGCAGGAGCGAAACCGAAACGAGTACCGCGGTCGCCGCAGACAAGAGCCCCCCCACGGCAGCGGCCCGGGCCTCGGAGTGGGGAATCGCGAGGAGCGCCGCGAATCCTACCGCGACAACGGCCCCGGACAAGATGATCGTCCTGCCGGCGGCGCGGCCGGCCTCACACGCCGCGGCATCCGCTGCCAGGCCTGCCGCCAACGACTCGCGAAACCGACTCACGACCAGCAGCGCGTAATCGATCCCCAGTCCGAGGCCTATCATCGCGATGAAGCTCTGGGCGAGTGTCGCTAGCGGCCAGTGGGCGCCGACGATCGTGGCCAGACCCAGCGCGACGGTGATGACGAGCACACCACACCCGACAGGCAAGAGCGCGGCGAAGACCGTCCCCAGCGCGGCCACGAGCACGAGCAGAGTCAGCGGCAGCGCCCGTTTCTCGGCGGCACGCACGTCCGCTCCGCTGGCCTCTCGAAGGTCGGCATTCAGAGCCGCTCGTCCCGTCCAGCGCAGGGTAAGATCTGGGAATTGCTGCGCCAGCGCGGGAAGGAGAGCCGACGTCGCGCGGCGTAGCTCCGGCACCGCATCCTCCGGCGTGCGTCCCCGGTCATCGAGTCCGACAAGGATGAATGAGGCGGCGTTGCCCCGGTGGAAGAACAATGTGTCGCGCGGACTCTCATATGAGCGCACGCGGAGCACTCCGGGGACGCGCGCGACGGAATCCCGGATCGAATCGAGGAGGGCACGGCCGGCGGGCTCGATCGGACCCGGACCGCCGCCCACGACCAGAATCACGGAATTGACGAAGGGCGTGCGGAATCGACTGGCCAGGGCTGCGTCGACCGCGGCCGCTTCGCCTCCCTCGGGTGGGGCGACCGCCAGGAACCGTTCAACTCGCGCCGCCCGCGGGGCGAGAGCGAGCCCCGTGACCGTCCAAGCGCCAAGCACCCAGACACGGTATCTGACAGCCCAGCTGCTCGGGTGCCCACCCGATGGTCGTGCGGCCCCGGCCATCGGTTCGTTAATGGTTCCCGCGCGACTGCAGGATCACCTTGAGCCCATGGCGCGGTGCGACGGAGAACAAGGGGTCGGGCTCGAGACTTTGACCGGCCACGAGTCTCAGGCGGAAATGCCCGACGACGGCGGCGACGGTGAGGAGCGACTCCACCACCGCGTAGTCGCCGCCGGGGCACTGCCGCGGACCCTCGCCGAACGGCAAATACGAGAATGCGTGAAACGGTGCGGTGCCGGCCGCGAAGCGCGCGGGATCGAAGCGCTCCGGGTTCGGCCAGAACTGGGGATGGCGGTGCGTCAAGTATGGACTCACGAAAACGACGGTGCTCGCGGGGACCCGGTATGCGCCGATCATGTCCTCCGCCCGGCTGACGCGGACGATCCATCCCGTGGGGTAGAGGCGCAGCGTCTCGTCCACCACCATGCGCGTATATCGCAGCTGCGCCAGCGCCTCCCCGTTCGGCAGCCCGCCATCGCACGTCGCCAGCAGCTCGTCGTGAACACGCTCCTCGACCTCTCTGTGCCGTGCCAAGACGTAGCACAGCCAGGTCAGCGCATTGCCGGTGTTTTCGTACGCGGCGAACAGGAGCGTGAGGACTTGGTCGCGCACCGCGCGGTCGGAGGCGGGTGTGCCGTCCGCCTCCAGCAGTGCGCGAAAGAGATCGTCGGAGGTGCCACGAGCGGTACGGCGCTCGGCTATGAGGCCGTAGGCCAACTGGTCGAGAGCCCTCACCGCGCCGAGGAACGTCCGATTCCCCGGGGTCGGCACCCAGAGCGGCAGGCGCACCAGGCGGAAAAGCCGCTCGGCCATTCCACGCTGAAGCAGGTCGGCGGCTCTCCGGATGCCGTCGGCCGCGCTGCCGAGCTCGGCTCCGAGGAGCGTGCGGGCGACGAAGAGCAAGGCGAGCCGTCTCATCTCCACGAGGAGCTCGACAGGCTGTGCCGAATCGGCGAGCAGACGCCAGCGCCGTACTAGGTCGTTGAGCACGTCGTGCAGAACCGGGATCGCGCCGCTGACCCGCCGCGGGTGGAACCACGGTGTCAGGAGCCGCCGCTGGCGGTGCCAGGCGGCACCGTTTGCAGTAGCGACGCCGTCGCCGAATACGACGCGGAACAGCGGCTGCTTGACGTAATTGTCTCGGTGGGCCTGCAACAGGACTTGAATGTGATCCGGATGGCGGAGGAACAGCGCTGGCCGTGGTCCCAGGCGCAGCCCCACTATGTCGCCGTAGTCGCGAATAGCGGTCGTCAGGAACCCGAAGGGGTCCTTCCGGAATGCGGTGACGTGCCCGAACAGCGGGTGCGGCCGAGGGCCTGGCGCGAGGACCGCTTGCGCGAACATGGCTCAGTCGCGCCCGGAACGGAGTCGCATGCGGAGCGGCAGGCCGCCGCGGGGCGGGAGCGACACCACCGGGAGTGGATGCGCCACCTGCCCGGCTTCGAGCTCGAAGCAATAGTGTTGGGCGACCGCCGCGAGCACGAGCTGCAGCTCGCCCGCCGCGAATCCACTGCCGACACATTTCCGTGGACCTCCCCCGAACGGGAAGTAAGCAAAGCGGTGGCGCGCGGACGACCGCTGCTCCTCGAAACGCTCCGGGTCGAACACCTCGGGATCGGACCAATGCTCGGGGTGCCGGTGAGTGAGGTAAGGACTGATCACGATGATCGCGCCGCGCTCGATCGCGAACCCGCCGATCTCGTCCGGCTCCTCGGCACGGCGCAGCATGAGCCACGACGTGGGATACAGTCGCAGCGTCTCTTCGATCACCATTCTTGCGTAGGGGAGCGCCGGAAGATCGGCCCATGCGGGTGGGCGGCCGTGTAGGACCCGCCCGAGCTCTTCCCCGACGCGATCCGCGACCGGCGGGTGCCGGGCGATGAGATACCACAGCCACGTCAGCGCGTTCCCGGTGTTTTCGTGGCCGGCAAGAAGTAGCGTGACGATCTCGTCCCGCAGCTGTCGCCGCCCTATCGGGCGACCGGTATGCTCATCGCGCGCCGCCATGAGGGTGGCGAGCAGGTCCGCGCGGCCAGCGCCGTTGCCTGCGGCGGTGCGCGCATCGATCACGCCTCCGACGACGCGGTCAAGGGTAGCCAGCGCGTTGTGGAAGGCGCGATTCCGGCGGGTGGGCACCCAGAGAGGAAGCGGCACCAGGGTGTCGAGCCGCTCATTGGTTTGCTGCTGCACCACCGCGAGCGCCCCGCGCACGGAATCGGCCTGCTGACGCAGATCCGCCCCGAACAGCGTTTCGCCCACGATACAGAATGTCAGGCGCATCATCTCGTGGTGGACGTCCAGGACCGCGCCCGCCCGGGCGAGCGGGCGCCAGCCGTCCACCAGTTCGGCGATTGCTCTCGTGATGACCGGCCCCAGCGCGTCCAGCGCTTCTGGATGGAATGCCGGTTGCACGAGGCGCCGCTGGCGCCGCCACAGATCGCCCGTGCTCGTGACCAGCCCGCGACCGAGCACTTCGCTGAGCCGCTTGAGCGGGTCAACGCGCTTGGAATAGATCCGCTGGTTGGTCTGGAGCACCTGCTGCACGTGCTCCGGCCGCCAGAGGAGGTAGGCGGGCTGGCGCCCGATGCGCAGGGCGACCACGTCGCCCCAATCCCGGACGGCGCGGAGGAGGAAACCCAGCGGCTCCTGGCGGAACGCCGGCAGGTGGCCGAGGAGCATGTGACCCGGCGGCCCCGGGGCTGTCGGCAGTCCGGCCCGCCGGAGCAAGCGCCGCTCTCGCGCGATTTTCCAAGGATTCACCGCGGCGGCGCCCGCCACAAGCAGGAGCGACGGAAGGTTCTGCAGCACCGCCAGCTGCGCCACGACTGCGGTGGTTGTTCCGAGGTAGATCGGGTGCGCGACGAGCCGGTAGATGCCGCTGCGGACCGGCGCGTCGAGGTCAGCCCGCGGGCGGGTGCCGATGCCCCACGCGCCGCCGAGGCGGACGCGACCGAGCACCGCGACCGCGTGGCCCGTGAGGAACAGCACCACGCACGCCGCCATCACTCCGTCGGGCAGCGGAACCCGTGTACCGGCGGTGCCGACCAACGCCCACACGACGAGCGCCGCCATGGCCGCCCGCAACAACAACTCGGGGGCCCACTCGAGCGGCGTCGCCGCGCGGCGTCCCGCGCGGGCGAGCGCCCACACCCAGTTGGCCGACTGGCCGAACCAGCCTACGACAAGCAGGAGCTCGAGCGAAGCATGCGACATCAGGCATTCGGGATCGGCACGAGCTTCCTGCGCTCCTCGTCCCAGAGCTTGAGGCGCACGCAGTGGAAGCTGTCGCGTAACGTGAGGCGGGCCGCCGGCGGCAGATCGGGATTCTCGTTGAAGCAAGCCTGGAGCCGGTAATTCGGGATGCGGGTGTTGAGGTGATGGATGTGGTGCAATCCGATGTGTCCGGTGAACCAATGCAACCACGCGGGGAGCGCGTAATACGAGGACCCCACGAGCGAAGCGTGCGTGAAGTCCCAGCGCCCGGCCGGTTCCCAGTACGCGTCTTCGAACTGGTGTTGCACGTAGAACAGCCACATCCCCACGCCCGACGCGATCACGGTCACTGGCGCCTGGATCAGGAGGACCGCGCGCAGGCCGATCGTCGCCGCCAGCAGGCCTATCACCGCCGCGAGCGCGACGTCGGTCCCCAGGATGCTCCGGCGCTCGGCGCGCCAGCTGCGGGGCGCCAGGAATGGAAAGCGGTGTAGGACCACGAAAAGCACGGTCGGCGCGATGGCGAAGAGGAACACGGGGTCGCGATACACGCGGTAGGCAAGGCGCTTCCACCAGGGGAGCGCGCGGTACTCCCGCACGGTGAGGGTGATGATGTCGTAAAAGCCGCGCCGCTCGAGCTTCCCAGAGGTGGCGTGATGCAGGGCGTGGAACCGCCGCCAGTACCGGTAGGGCGTCAGCGTGACCACGCCGAGCGCCCGGCCGATCCAGTCGTTCCACGTCGGACTCGGCAGGAAAGATCCGTGGCCGCAGTCATGCTGAATGGTGAACAGCCGTACCAGCACACCAGCCGTCGGGAGCGCGAGGGCGAGCGTCAGCCAGTAGGAGATCGCGAGGCTCCGGTACGCGGCGTACCAGGCGAGGACGAAGAGCGCGCCCGTCGTCGCGATCTGGCGGGCGCCGATGCGCCAGTCGCCGCCCTGATAGCGCGCGAGCGCCGGCCGCCACGCGCCGGTCATGCGCGGTACACCCGCCGAGCCGCCGGGTGAACGACGGGGAACAGCGCCGGGGCCGCGGCGCGGAGCAACGCGTGCCGGACGCGGCCGGGGCACCTGATGTAGATCTCGCGACTGCTCGTCGCGGCGCCGAGGCGCAGCTTAAGGTCGTACGACGTCTGCCCCATCTCCAGCGCCGTCGCGCCGCGTCGTATCGCCTCCCGCACGACCGCGGTGACGAGATTCGGGTAGGCCCAGCACGGACGGTTCTGCGCGCTGTCGATGCCCGCGAGAAGGAAGGTGACGACGTGCGGCGAGTACAGCAGCACGGCGGCGGCCGCCAGCGCGCCGTGCCGCTCGAGCAGGACCGCCGCCGACTGCGCGCCCAGTCGCCCGTTCAGCTCTTCGAAGAACGCGAGATTCAAGCGCTCGAGCTGAACCTCCGCCCGGTCCATCACCTGCTCGTAGAGGCGGAAGATGCGGCGGCAGTCCGGGCCGAAGTCCGCCACGACGCGGCACTCGAGTCCTTGCGCCGCCCCCACCCGCAGACCCGCCCGCACCTGACGGCGATAGCCCGCGCGCATCGCGGCGAGGTACTCGTCGAACGTGCGCCACCGGATCGCGAGGCGGCACGAGGGGAGGCTCGGCGCGCGGAAGTAACCCGCGGCCAGGAGCGGGGCGAGCGCCGGGCCCTCCGCCGGCCCGTACTCCTTGAAGCAGAGCAACCGCGCCCCCGTGTCCGCTCCGAACGCGTCGAGCTCGCGGGCGAGGAGCGGGAGCACCGCCGCCCGGTCCACCCCGGGCGCGAGGCGCAGGCAGGACTGCCCAAACGACACCGGCAGACCGCAGAACGCCACGGGCACTACGAGGAACGACGGGTGCCGGCGCCGGATCCAGCGGATGCTTGCGCGCGCGACCCCGGTAGCGAGCAAATCGACCTTGACGTCCATTCGCGAGAAGCTCGCGATGGCGGCGAGGCGTGCGCCGCAATGCACCATGACGTGCCGGTATGCGGCGCCCTCGACTGCCGAGCGCTGGCACACACTCACGAACCGGTGGGTGGCTTGGAGGTCGTCGGGATCGATGATCGCGTCCCAAGCCGCGGGATCCACGTCCGCGATGTCGGTGAACGCGCGCACGCTGTACGGCCGCGTCCCGCGCCGCGCCCGGACCGCGCTCACCGCTGTCATGCGCGGGCGTCCTGGAAGGCCGCGAGGGCTTCGTCGATGTCGGCGTCGGACAGCGCCGCCGTGCCACAGAGCCGCAGGCGGGCCGCGTCCAGCGGCACCGCCGGGTACACGACCGCGGGCGCCAGCACCCCGTGGTCGAACAGCCGCCGCGCGAGTCGCCAGGCCGCGTCGTTGGTTCCGACCATCACCGGGATGATCGGTCCCGTTGAGGCACCGGTGTCGTAGCCGCGGCTGCGGAGCCCGTCGCGCAGCCGCGCGGCGTTGCGGCGGAGGCGGTCCAAGCGCGCGGGCTCGCGTTGCAGCACACGTAGCGCTTCGAGCGCGGCACCGACCGCCGCGGGGCACAGCGCCGCTGAGAACCAGAACGGGGCGGTGACGTGCTGGAGGTAGATCACCAGCTCGCGGGAGCCGGCGAGGAAACCGCCGTTCGCCGGGATGGCCTTCGACAGTGATCCGGTCCAGATGTCCACGGCGTCGGCGGGGACGCCGAAATGCTCGTGCACGCCGCGGCCGCTCGCGCCGAGCACGCCGAGGGCGTGGGCCTCGTCCACCAGCAGGAACGCCGCAAACTCCCGCTTGAGCGCGACGATCTCCGCGAGCGGGCAGACGTCGCCGTCCATGGAGTAGAGGCCGTCCACCACGATCAGCGTCCGCTGCCCGGCGGCTTCCCGGGCGAGTTCCTGGCGCAGCGTGACCATGTCGTTGTGACGGAAGGTCCGGATCGGCACGCGCGCCAGCGCGCAGGCATCGTGGAGACTCCGATGGGCGCGGGCGTCCATGATGACGCGGTCCCGGGGGCCGACCAGCGCCCCGATGGCCGAGAGATTCGCGAGGTAACCGGCGCCGTAGGTGAGCGCCGCTGCCACGCCCTTGAACGCCGCGATCTCGCGCTCGAGCTCGTGATGCAGGGCCGTGGTGCCGGTGAGCATCCGGACGCCCCCGGTCCCGGTGCCGTAGGCCCGCACGGCGGCCACCGCGGCCTCCTCCACGGCCGGACACCCGAGGAGGCCGAGGTAGTCGTAGCTCGCGAGCATCAGGGTCGGGCGCGCGTTGACCGAGACGCGCGGACCCGAGCGTCCCTCGAGCGGTTGCTGGTAGGTGTAGAGGTCCTCCTCGGACCCTCGGCGCAGGATCTCGAACCACCGGCGTGCCGCGGCGAGGTCGAGGAGACTGCCGGGGGCCGCGGCCGGATGGCCGTCGTGGGCGAAGTAGCCGTCGAACGGGTCGTACGGCGTGCCGGTGACCGCAGTCGGGGCAGCCATCGGAGCCTCAGTCCGCCGCCACCGGCGCCGGTCGGCGCGCCTTCCAGCGCGGGATGAGCCCCGGTACCTCGGGGCCCGTGTCCGAGGCCCGCGCGACCTCCGCCGGCGTGTGGTGTCGATGCGCCGTGAAGAACTGTCGGGCGATCTGCAGCGCGCCGTACCACAACCGCAGGAATTTCCACGACCAGATCGGCGGCGCGGTGCGCAGCGACAGCGCAGCGGCGCGGCGGGGGTTGATACACGCGTGGGCGTACACCCCCAGGAGCGAGCGATAGTACTGCTTGAGGGGCATGCGGGTAGGCAGCAGCATATGCGACAAGTCCCACAGCCCGTGGGCCACGCGACTCACCGTCGTCTGGTCCTTGTACCGGTCCCAGATGAGCGTACCCGGCATGGGCGTCAGGGGGGAGATGTTCAAGTAGTAGAGCTTGGTTTCGTCGATGAACCGCTTGAGTCGCGCCCAGTCGGCTTCGACGTAGTCGGACTGCGTGATGAGCGATCCGTACGTATCGACCCGTTGCCGGCGCAGCACCGCGATGGCCCGCCGGTTGTAGTCCACGCTGCACTCCTTGTTCATCGAATCGAGCTCCGCGTCCGTCGCGGCCTCGAGCCCGACGAACACGGCCTTGAGCCCGAGCCCCGCCCACTCGGCGATCACGTCCTCGTTCTCGGCGAGGAAGTCGGCGCGGGCGTAGACGAGATAGTTCTTGCGGATGTTGCGCGCGCGAAGCAGCTCGGCGATGCGCGCGAGCCGGTTCCGGTTGATGAGGAAGATGTCGTCTACAATGTAGACGTCGTCGGCTTCGATCTGCTCGAGCTCGTCCACGATGGACTCGGGACTGCGGGAGTACGGGAGTCCATCGGTGATGCGCCAGGTGTAGCAGAAGTTGCACTTGTACCAGCACCCCCACGTGGTCTTCATCGTCGCCACGGGCTGGTGAAACAGGTAGTAGTACCGGTGCTGGAGGTGGCGGACGAGATCGCGGCGTGGGAACGGGAGCTGATCGGGCTTCGGCATGTAGGGGCGGTCGGCAGTTAGGACCATGCGGTCCCCGTCGGGGAGCGCGAGATTCGGTAGGTCCACGAGGGAGTGCCCGTTCGCGAAGGCGTCGAGCAGGGCGGGCATCGCCGTCGTCCCGTCGCCGCGGACGACAACGTCGATCGCGGTGTCGGCGAAGTCCTCGGGCACCCTCGATGCTTGGACCCCGCCCACCACCGTCCAGCAGTTCGGGTTCCACCGCTTCACGCTGCGGCAGATCTTCTTGACCTCGTTCACGCCGGTGATGTAGCAGCTCGTCCCCACGACGTCCGGCGCGAATTGCCGGAGGCGCCGCTCGAGGTGCCCTTCGACGATCATGTCCATGATCTGGACGTCGTGTCCGTCCAGCCCGGCCGCCACGTACTCGAGCTCCAGCGGCTCGCAGATCATGATGTGCTTGAGACCGATCGTGTGCGGCGGAACGGGAGGACGTATCAAAAGGACGCGCATGGAGCCTCCTGGGCGGAGCTATACGATCCCGGGGCAGATACGATTGTGGATGTGGCGGCGGTAGTGCAGGTTCACGCCGAGCACAATGGCCCGCATGTAGCCCCTGAGCGACGCCGGATTGGGCGCGACGCGCCGCACAATGGCGGGCCAGGAGAACAGGCGCTCGTACAGCTTCCAGTAACCGGCCTCGAGCTCGGCCGCGTCGAGGTGCTTTGGTCGGAAGACCACATGCCCGCCGGTGTAGCGGTCAAACTCTTCGCTCACGATCCGGCCCTCGTCCTTGAGCTGAGTGAAGAGCGGCGTCCCCGGGATCGGCGTCAGGATGTGGACCCGCGGCACCGAGATCGCGTTGTCCATAAGGAAGTCGTAGGTTCGCTGAAACACCGAGCCGTTGTCACCGTCCAAGCCGATGATCATCTCCGTGGACACGTCGATCCCGTGCGCGCGGATGCGCCGCACGGCGTCGCGATAGCGGCCGGGCCGGTTCCACTCCTTGTCGATTCCCGCCAGGCTCTCGGCGTTCGTGGACTCGATGCCGAACGACAGAAGCCGGCAGCCGCTCCGGTGGGCGAGCTCCAGCATGTCCGCGCGATCGGCGATATGGAGACTGCACTGGCTCATCCAGATGATCCGCTCGGGGATCAACGCCGTCCAGAGTTTGGCGCAGTACTCCCAGTCGACCCCAATGTTGTCGTCGATGAAGGCGATGTAGCGCGTGCCCTGCCGCTTCGCGGCGCGCACGTCGCGGACCACCTGGTCGACCGGCCGCTTGCGGTAGTGTTGTTGGAAGAACGCGGTGATGGAGCAGAAGGTGCACGTGAAGGGGCACCCGCGGGTCGCCTGCACCGGCCGCCACGCGCCGTAGACCGCCGCGTTCAACAGGTCGTAGCGGGGGAGGGGCAGCTGGTCGATCGGCGGTTCGCGCTGCATCCGATACACTGATTGCAGCCGGCCGGCAGCGGCGTCCTGCACGACCGTGGGCCAGACTTCTTCCGCCTCGCCCAAGACCACCGCGTCGGCGTGGGCCAGGGACCATTCGGGGTCGCCGAGGGTCGCGGCGATCCCCCCAATCACCACCGTTCGGCCCCGCCGCTTGAATTCATCGGCGATCTGCCACGCCCGTACGATTCCGGATCCCATCCCGGTGAGGCCCACGAGGTCCCACGGCTCGTCGAAGGGAATCTGCTCGGCCGTTTCGCAGCAGAGACGGAGGTCAGCGTCGGGTGGGGTGACCGCGGCGAGCATGGGAAGCGTGAGGGCGGGGAGGTGCACCGTGCGCTGCTTGATGGGTCGGCCCCGGCTGTCCATTGCTGTCGGGCTGACGAGCAGGATCTTCACGAGCGCCCCCGCATTTGGTCAATAGACAGTTTCCCTTCGACGTGTCAAGAGATCGTCAAGCCGGACGTTTGACGCGTCGCGGCCGAGCGAGCATCGTGGTGTCATATGCAGCGGGAAACGATCGAGATCGTCCCGGTTGCGTCGCGTGCCGAGCAGCGCGCGTTCTGGGCGCTGCCCTACGCGCTCTATGAGGGCGACCCGTACTGGGTGGCGCCGCTCCGCAGCATCGAGCGGCGGCGCTGGTCGCCCCGGCACAATGCCTCGCTGCGTGCTCGCCGCGTACGGCGGTTCCTCGCGCGGCGGGATGGCCGCGATGTGGGGCGCGTCGCCAGCGTGGTGGATCCGGCCTTCGCGGCGCGGTGGGGGCGCGAGGCAGGGTTCTTCGGGTTCTTCGAGTGCGTCGACGACGCGGCGGCCGCCGTAGCCCTCCTCGCAGCGGCCGAAGCGGACCTGGGTTCCCAGGGGGTCCGACACGTGCTGGGACCGATCAACCTGACGACGAACGACGAGGTCGGCCTCTTGGTGGAGGGGTTCAACTCGCGGCCGATGGTACTGTCCCCCTACAACGCACCGTACTATCCCCGCCTCGTGGAGGCCGCCGGGTATGCCCGCCGGCTCGACTACCATGCCCACACGTGGACGCCGGACATGAGTTTGGCGCCGGTCGTGGCGCGCCTGCAGCGCCTGTCGGCGCGGGATGGTGTGAGCGTGCGCCCGGCCGATCCAGGCCGGTGGGATGCCGAGAACCGGCTGCTGTTCGAGCTGTACAACGCGTCGTTTGCCGAGCTGTGGGGGTTCGTCCCGCTCACGTGGGACGAGTATCGGGGACGCGCCAACGATTTTCGCGCGTTCTACCGCCCCGAGCTCGTCCTCTTTGCGGAGCGCGGCGGGCGGGCAGTGGGGTTCGGGCTCTCCCTTCCCGACATCAACGAGCTGCTCGCGCCCCTGGACGGGCGGCTGTGGCCCTTCGGCTGGCTGCGCCTCATGCGCGGTGTCCATCGGATCCGCAGCGCGCGGTTCATGCTACTTGGCGTGCTTCCCGAGCATCGCGCGCGGGGCGTGGCCGTCGTGATCGCCGCCGCGATGGTGGACGCCGCCCGCCGGCTGGGGATCGCACACGCCGAGCTCTCGCTGGTTCAGGCGGACAACCGGAAGGTCCTGGCGGTGATCGCTGCGTGCGGCGGCCCGTGCGTCAAGACGTTCCGACTGTACGAGCGGCGGCTCACCGGCTGACGGTGGAGGCGCTCGAGTTCCGCCACGACGTGGCGCGCTACCTGGCGACGCGACTGACGCATCAGTGGGCGCGTCCGCTCTGGTCCGCGCGACTCGCGCCCCTCCATCGCGTGTGTCGTCCCCCACCCATCCCGACGCGATCGGGCTGGGTGGGGCTGCGCGTTCGGCTTTCGGGGATCTGCGGCACCGACGTGAGCCTGGTGACCGGACGGGACTCACTGTACCTCGAGCCCGAGGCGTCATATCCGTTTGTGCCGGGCCACGAATTGGTCGCCGCGGTCGAGGCTGAGGGCCTGGCGCCCGCCGTCGCGGACTCGCCACTCCAGCCAGGGACGCGCTGCGCCGTCTGGTCCGTGCTCGGCTGCCGGGCGCGGGGCGTCGCCCAGCCGTGCGGGCCATGCGGGGGGGGGTGGGAGGGGCTGTGCGAGCGGCGCGGGGACGAGTGGCCGGGCCGCGGAATCGGGATCGGTTTCAATGCCGAGACCGGCGGCGGCTGGTCCCACACCTGCCTCGCTCACCGCTCGCAGCTCTGGCCGCTCTCCCCGCGTGTCGCGGACGAGGACGCGGTGCTTCTCGATCCCGCCGCGACGGCGCTCGCCGCCCTGCTCCGCAGCGAGGCACCCGAGCGGGAACGCACGCTCGTCATCGGTGGCGGCACCATCGGGCTGTTGATTGCGTACCTCCACCGCGCCCTCGCGCGTCCCGGCGTGTGTGAGCTGCTCGTCCGGTACGAGTCGCAGCGCGCCTGGGCCGAGCGCCACGGGGTGTCGGTCACCATGGTGCGAGGAGCTTCTGCGTTCCGTGAGTGGGCAGCCGCGCGCGGGATGCGCGCGGTGCACGTCGTCGGCTACGGATACGTGTTCCGCGGGATGTACGACCGCGTGATCGACGCGGCCGGAACGCGATCCTCCCTCACGCAGGCGCTGCAGGCGGTGCGCCCGCTCGGCATGGTGGTGATGGTGGCCGCGCCGCCCACCCTCGACGGCGTGGATCCCACGCCGCTGTGGTACCGGGAGATCTCCGTGCGGGGGATCTACGCGTATGGACCGGTGCCGTGGGAGGGGGAGTGGGTGCATCCGTACACACTGCTCGTGCCGCGCCTGGAGGCCGGGGCGTTGGTGTTGCGCGAGCTGATCACGCACACCCTCCCGCTCGACGCCTATGCGGCCGCGTTCACCGCTCTGGTGCACCGCCGTGGTAGCGGTGCCATCAAGGTCACCTTCCGTCCGGGTGCGGCGGGGGAGTGAGCGCGGAGCGGCGCGTCGTCTTTCTCGTGACCCCGGGCGCGGGTGGCGGGCGCGTCCTCCCCCGCCTACGCGCGGCGCTGGCTCCCGCGCCCCGGCTGCGCGCGCGCGCCCGGACCGCCGTCGTCCGCTCGCTCGAGGAAGCTGGTGAGATCGTGGAGGGTCTCGCGTACGACGAGATCCCCGTCGCCGCGGGCGGCGACGGCACGGTCAACCTGCTCGCCCGAGCCCTTCGCGCGGCGGGAAAGGCCGACCGTCCGCTCGCCATACTTCCGCTGGGCACCGGCAACGCGTTCGGCCATGCCTTCGGACTCGGGACCCTCGCGGGGGCTTTGCAGGCCCTCGAGACTGGCACACCGCGACGGATCGACGTGATGACCACCACACACCCCGAGCTTTCCTTGGCCCTGGTATCCATCAGCGCCGGGTTCGAGTCGCGCCTGCTGGCCGCCGTTCCGCGCCGGCCGGCGTGGCGCCGGTGGCTCGGTGTCGTACCCGCCCTGCTCGGCGTTGCGATGCGGTCGTGGAGCGGCATTGGCGTAATGCTTGACGGGGAGCCTCTCCTGGAGCCAGCGGAGCAGGTGTACAACGCCGGCCTCTACAACCTGCCGTACTATGGCTTCGGGTGGCTCATGTGGCCTGATGCTGACGCGACCGACGGCGCGGCCGAGGCCGTGGCGTGTCTCTCCGCCCCGGCCTACTGGCGCACGCTGCGCCACGGCCTGCGGACGGCGCGGCCCGGCCGGGACGATGACCCGCGCTGGCGCCGCTGGCGGCGCGCGCGGTTCAAGGCCGACGGGCCCGTGCAGATCGACGGCGAAGTCGTATTGGGAGCCGAGTTCGAGGTGAGCATCGAGTCGAGAGGGTTGTCCGTGTTGGTGGTGCCCGGGGGGCATGCTCACGTGATGTGTGCTTCGATCGAGGGCTGAGTGTGGCGTCGATCCGCTGGTGGCGAAACTGGTGGCAGACAGAACCGGAAGAGACGGATCTACCCTCGCAGAGGCCCTTTGCAGCTGGGCGCGCACTGGACTGCGAGTACGCTGCGCGCCTCGTGCCCCGCCAGAGGAGCCAATGGCAAACATTCCCACTGCCATCGTCCCCACGAGCCCGCTAAGTTCTTCTGCTGCATAATCCGGCCAGGTAGCTCAGTTGGTAGAGCAGCGGACTGAAAATCCGCGTGTCGGCAGTTCGATTCTGCCCCTGGCCACTTCGAGACTCGCGTGCACTAAAGTCCAAGAGCCTCCGTTGCCAGCCTCCCGCAGTCTTCCTCATGCTCCTTGCCCTCCGTGCAGCCCGCGACCTGGTTTTGAGCGCGCTCGGCGATTTGCGTCAATCTTGGAAAGTTCTCGCGATCACCGATCTGGCATACAAGGCGATCGCCTTCGCCTTGCTCATGCCGGCGACGACGTTGGTCCTGTATTGGCTGCGAGCCGGGACGTCCCAGCGGGTCGTGGCGGATACAGACATCGCGATGTTTTTCCTCACCACCCCCTCGGGGCTGGTGACCCTGATCCTGGGCGGGTCATTGATCGTCGCGATCACGGCCGTTGAGGCTTCGTGTTTGATGGCGGTGGCCGTTGGTCGGTCGCAGGGAGTCAGCCTCAACGGGCGCGGCGCATTGCGGTTCGGCGCGGCCAACGCGCTGAATGTCCTGCGTCTTTCCGGTCACATGGTGTTACGTGTCATACTCGGCGTGCTGCCATTCGCGCTCGCGGCGGGCGTCGTGTACGTGCTGCTGCTGCGCGCACACGACATCAACTACTACCTCGCGGAACACCCCCCGGAGTTCTGGATCGCCGCGTCCCTGATTGGGCTGATCGGTGTCGGGTTCGCGCTCTTACTGGCCCGAACCATTGCTCGCTGGGCATTTGCCTGGCCGCTGGTCGTGTTCGAGCAGGTCCACCCGCGACTCGCGCTGGGCGAGAGTGCCAGGCGCGCCGCCGGTTCCTATGGGCTCATTCTCGCGTCGCTCGCCATGTGGGCGGTCTCGGCGTTCGTCTTGACGAGCACGTTGACGTGGTTGATGCGGTCCATCGGTTTCTGGGTCGCCCCGGCTGTAGCCGGTTCGCTCTCGCTGTTGTTGCTGTTCCTGAGCTTGTGGGTCCTCGTGGCCTCGGCGCTCCTGCTGGCAGTCAACGTCGCGAACTTTTCGCTGTTTGCGCTGGTCCTCACACGGTTGTACCAGCGCCTTGCCCAACGCACGCCGGCGTCGCTGGCTCAGTACGGGGGCGAGGTGTGGGGGATCCGGCTGACCGGGCCATCAGGCATTGGCATCCTGTCACTCATCGTGCTCGGGATGGGGGGCGTCGCTGCGCTGGCATTCCTCGCCACGCGCAATCAGGCGCCGGTCGTGATCATCGCCCATCGCGGAGCATCGGCCGTCGCGCCGGAGAATACCCTGGCGGCGTTTCGTCTCGCGGCTGAGCAGCGCACCGACCTGGTCGAGCTAGACGTGCAGGAATCGTCCGACGGCCAGGTGCTCGTCGCGCATGACGCCGACCTGATGAAGGTCTCCGGCAATCCCGCGCACATTTGGAACACCGACGCCGCGACGCTCCGCGCAATCGACATCGGCACCTACAGGGACCCGCGCTATGGCGCCGAACGGGTGCCGACGCTCGCCGAGGCGCTCGCCGCGTGCAAGGGGCGCTGCAAGGTCCTGGTCGAGCTTAAATCATACGGCCACAACCAGCAGCTCGAAGAGCGGGTCGTGCAGATCGTCGAAGCGGCCGGCATGGTAAACGAATGCGAGTTCATGTCGATGGATCACGATATGGCGCGTAAGCTCAAGCAGCTGCGTCCGTCATGGCGCGTGGGGTTTTTGGTGGCGAAGGGCATGGGGGATCTGACGGAGTTGAACGGTGATTTCCTGGCCGTCGAAGCGAGTATGGCGTCCCGTCGGTTCATTCGCCGCGCCCATCGCGCCGGTCAGGACGTCTACATCTGGACGGTGAACGACGCAGCCTGGATGCTCGTGGGCCTCACGCGCGGCGTCGACGGCCTCATTACCGATCATCCCGACGTCGCGCGACGCGTCATCACCGCTCGCGCCCGCATGAGCGAGCCACAGCGGTTGCTGGTGGCGATGCTCATTCGCTTCGGCGCCACCGCACAGGCCGTGGAAACGGAGGATGCGCTGCGGCCGTGATCAAGCGCATCGCGATCGGCCTGCTGGCGCTGGTCGGTGTAGCGCTGCTTGGCGTCTATCTCATCAGCCTCCGCGCGTCGCCGCTCGTCAACGAGTTGCTGCGCGACTGGGCCACCGGCGAAGTCGCCAGTCAATCCGACAGTGTGTACGCCCTGCAAATCGGTCGCCTGCACTTTAACTGGCCACGGCGGCGCGTCACGCTCGACTCCGCACTGGTGCTGACCGATTCGGCGCGAAACGCGCTGCGCTCCTGGCCGAAGGCCACAGTCAATGGCGTCCTGCGCAACTGCGTCATATCCGGTGTCCACCTGCCGCGGCTGGTCTTCGGCCGCGGCCTCCAGGCTTCGCAGATCGGCTGCGCCGAGGTGCAGTGGGAGTCCGATGCGCCACCCGACTCCGCGAGCGTGGCACGGTTCCAGGAGGCGCGCGCGCGCGCGCCACGCCCCAAGCCGGTGCCGCCGGCCGGGTCGCAGCGCACGGTGGAAGCGCCGCACGGCGCAGTGATGACCTTCCAACGCGACCTCCACCTGCCGCGTCGCGTGCCGACGATCCGCATCGGCCGCATCGTGTTCCCTGCGGTTGCGATCGGGATCGTCGCGCGGAAGCCGTCGGGCGACCGCAAGCGCTTCGACCTGGCCCGCGCCCAGCTTCGGGTCACCGGCGTCGTGATCGATCCTGCCGCGCCGCAGTACCGGGCGCGACCGCTGTTCGCCGAGGGCGTGGTGTTGCAGGCGGATTCGACCGAGTTCCACCCCGACACCGCGCAGATGGTCCGCGTCGGCAAGCTGGAGGTCGATCTCACCGACTCGACGATCACCGTCCACGACTTCGAACAAGGGCCGCGGATCAGCGATGCCGACTTCCAGCGCCTCAGCCCCTACCGCCGCGAACGCATCCGGGTCAAGGCCGCGCGGCTCGCGATCCGTGGGATGGACCAAGGCGGCTACAGCCGCGGGGGGGCGATGGTGGCCCGCGCGATCGAGCTGGACTCGCTTCGGTTCGAGATCCTGTCCGACAAACGCAAGCCACGGCGGCCGGGCCCGCGCGTGCCGCGCCGCACGCCGCAGAGCTGGTTCTCGGCGCTGGAGAATCGCGTCGCGGTGGACAGCATCCAGGCCACGAACGCGACGATCATCTACGAGGAATTCAAAACCGGCCACGACCGTCCCGGACGCCTGACCATCGACGACGTGCATCTGCTGGCCCTCCATGTGCGGCACGAACCCGGCCGGCGCAGCGACGCCGACACGGTGTCCCTGGAGATCCGCGGGAAACTGATGAGTCAAGGAGACCTGCGGTTGGCCATCACAACGCCGCTCGATGCCGCACGGATGACGATGTGGGTCCGCGGGTCGCTGGGGTCGATGGATGCAGCGGCGCTCAATCCGCTCCTCGAGCACGTCAGCCCCGCGCGGGTCAAGAACGGCCGCATCGACGGCGTGGTCTTCGAATACACGGTGCGTAACGACGTCGCGCGTGGTGTAGTGGTGCCCCGGTACACGGACCTCGCGGCGGACATCACGGGTACGGGTGCCGGGGGCATTCTCGGCGGGCGCAATCCGATCGGCGGGTTGCTCCGAGCGACGGCGGAGGCGGCGCAGGGTATGAAAGTGCGCCAGAGCAACCCCGAAGAGCCCGATCTCCCACCGCGCGTCGGACAGGTGAACTACACGTTCAGGGGTGAATCGCTACCGTCCTGGTTCTGGAACGTCCTCAAGCAGGGGTTGCTGAGCGTCGTCATGAAATGACGGCGCACGAACCCCAGTTACTCGAGACCCCGATCGCGCAGTCGGATCACCTCATCCAACGAAGGCGTGCCATATCCACGCGCCTTCACGCGCTGAATAAACTGTCTGGTCACGCCGTGGTCGCGGGCCCGGCGTAGCTCGGCCAGGGACAGCCGATCGTACCCCGCCTCCTTGAGCGAGCGGATGTAGGACGGATCGACGCCGTGGTCGCGCGCCGCCACCAGCTCCTCGGGGTCGGCAGGCGCGTAGCCCGCCTCCTTCATATCCGCGATGTAGTCTTCGCTAACACCGTGATCCCGTAAGCGCACGAGGTCCTCGATATCCAGGTTCTTGTAGCCCGCGCTGTCCAGGGACGCAATGAACTCCGGGTTGACACCATGATCCCGCAGCCGCACGAGCTCTTCCGCACTCAAGTTCTTGTAGCCTCGGGCGGCTAATGACTCGATGAATTCCGGATCCACACCGTGGTCGCGCATCCGGACCAGGCTCTCCGGCTCTTTCAGGTGGTATCCGCGCGCTCCGATGTCTCGGACGTACTCGAGATCGACGCCGTGCGTCGCCATGCGCGCGAGCTCCCCGGAGGTCGGGCGCTCGTACCCCTGCCGCTGCAGCTCGTCCACGAGCTCCAGTCCTACGCCCGCCATGGTCATTTGGAACTGTTCCCAGGCCGTCGGCGCGCCGATGCCGCGTTTCGCCAGCTCAGCGGCGAAATCGGGATTGGGTTGATAGGTGAAATGGCCTGAGCCCTTGCCGCCCTCGAACCAGCCCTCACAGGTGAGCGTGCCGGCGGATCTGACGATCTTGAAATGCACGGGCGCCCCGGAGCCACGCATGTCAGCGGCGGAGAGGCCTACAAACTCGCTCAACGCGACCTCCCGGCCCCAGTTACTCGAATGCCGGTCATCGCCGTATCGGATGGTAAGCTGGACTCTGCCCGACTGATCAGCCGGTTCGATCAGCCATTGCCCGTCAGAGGGGACCGCGCGCTGAGCCGAGAGCGTGGGAGCTGCAAGGGAACCGATCAGGAATAGGACGGTGAACCGCATGGGGGCCCCGGATGGATTTACGGAGTTGGATGGGTAGGTCGCTCCCAGGGTTGCAGGCGTCAGCCCAGGCGTCGCCGCCCCAGGAACGCGAGCGAAGCTGCGCCCATCACTCCTCCCGTCACCAGCCACGCCTGCCACGTGGCCGTCGCCAACAATGCCACGATCAAGCCCGCCCCCAGCCACGGGACCACGCGCCCGCCAGGCATCACGAACGGCCGCTCGGCGGCGCCCCTGTCGAGCCGCCGCAGCCGCCAGACCGCGAGGCAGCACCCGAAATAGACGAGCAGGATCGGCACGTTCGCCATGATCGCCAGTTTGACGTAGGTGCCGGTGAGGGCAATGGCGCACACGATCACGCCCTGGGCCGCGATCGCGACGTGCGGCGTGTGGTGATGGCGGTGTACTGCCGCGAGCGGCCGCGGCAGGTAGCCGTCCACCGCGAGTGCGTACAGCGTCCGCGGAGTGGAAAGCATAGTGGCGGTCATGAAGCCGAAGGTCGAGACGATCATCGCGATGAGAATCAGCGAGGAGCCGGTCGATCCGGCGAATTGCACAGCCGCCGCGGCGAGCGGGGCCTTGGCCGTCTCGGGCGCCGCGAGCGCGCTGCCCAGGATGCCCTGCGCCACGAGCTGAACGGCGATGTACAGCACCCCCACGCCGGTCACCGCGAGGGCGATCGCCCGCGGCACGGCGCGCGCCCCATCGCGCACTTCACCACTCACCTGCAGCGCGGACTCCATCCCGAAGAAGGCAAACATCAACAACAGCGCGGATCGTCCCAGGGGCGCGAGCGGGGGGAACGCTCCCAAGGCGAGATTCTCCGCCCGCACGTGCGAGAGGCCGAGCACCACGAACGCGATGAGCGGGACGATCTTCGCGACCGTAGCGACGCCGCTCACGCGTGATCCCAACGCGGCACCGCGGATGTTGACGAAAGCCAGGCCGCCGTAGGCTGCGATGAGGAGCACGGCGCGAGCCAGCGGGCCGCCAAGGACCGGTAGCAAACCCCCGAGCGCGTCGGCGAACACCGTGGCGACGGCGCCCATCGCAATCGTGATACCGAGCCAGAGCAGCACGCCGCACAGGTATCCGGCGTAGGGGCCGACCGCCGCGCCGACGTACGCATATGGGCCGCCGCTCTGTGGGACGCGGCTGCCGGCCTCTGCCATGCAGAGCGCGATGAGCGCCGTCGCCACGGCGCACACGAGGTAGGCAAGCGGAGCCGCGGCACCGAGATTACCAGCGACGTGCGCAGGGAGCACGAAGATCGCCGCGCCGATCGTGATGTTGAAGACGGCGGCGGCGAGGCCACGCACGCCGATGACGCGACGCAGGCCGGGGGAATGCTCGGTAGCTGTCACAGCTTCAGCTGCATGTCCACCCATGCGCCATTCTTCGCACTCGACTCCAGCGCCGCATGAATGAACTTAACGCCGTGCGCGCCGTCTTCCACGGTCGGCACGAGCAGCGGGCGACCGATCGGGCGCCCGCTTCGCGCGACACACATCTGCGAAGGGTCTGTGCGGGGTTCAGGCTGCTGGGACCATCACTCCGATGCCGATTGGTTCGGCTCTCTCACCGGACCGCGACAACCTGAATACTGAGAGGCATCCATAGCACCGCGCGCATCTGATTATTCGATGCGGTCGTCGCCCATCCAACTACGACGCCCTGTTCGTTGATCGCCGTGGCATCGCTCCCCTCCCCACCCAGCGTCCCCAGGTTCTGCCCGGTCCCGTCTGGGGCCCACACCGTGGCCTGGTAGGCGTGCGGGTTGACCGGGCGGTGGCCGATCACGAAGCCGTTGTCGTTGATCGCGACTACACGCTGGTGGAAAGCGCTCGGATACGCCGGATCGAGCGCCCGCATCACACCGTCTTGCCACACAAACGGGTAGTAAAAGTCGCCGCCCCACGAAGAAACACTGATACCCGCGATTTCGCCGCGACCATTAACGGCGGACGCGCTGCTCTCGTAGTGCCCCGGCAAGGTTCCGAGATTGAGTGCGCTGTCCCCGTGTAACAGCGTGGCGAAGACGGGGTACGGCGGAATTGTGTCCGCCCAGGGGGACAAGCCCACGATCCACCCAGACGTGTTGATCGCGTGTGGCTCCAGCCTACCCAGGTCGGTCATCACACCATCTGCCCAGCGAAACCCATGTTGCCTGTAAGTCGAGTCCACCCGACTGATGCCGATCACCTGGCCCTGGTCGCCGATGGCATTCACGAAGCTCGACGGGCCACCCAATGTGCCGAGGTCGCGCAGTGTGCCGTTGTCCCACAGGAACGCGTGGAGCGACCCGTCCGCCGTGACTCCCGTCCAGGCAGCCTGGTCGTTGTCATTGAGGTAGGGCCTGAGATAGGCCGATCCCAGGTCGCGCATCGCGGTGCCATCCCACAGGAAGGCGCGCCACTCGCCCGCGGCGTTCTTGCTGCGTCCCGCAACATGGCCCAGCTTGTTGACCGCGTAGGCGACGCTGGAGTCACCGCCGAGCGTTCCGAGATCTCGCATGACGCCGTTGAACAGAAACGCGTGGCTCGTGCCATCGGCCGCCTGGGTCTGGCCTACCACCTGTCCCAGATCGTTGATGTCCCACGCCATACCTGCGACTCCGCCCGAAGGATTCGGGTTCGCCAAGATACTCAGATCCACCGCGACATAATCGCCAGGCGTGGGCACGACATCCTGTGCAGTGGGGAGACCCGAGCGACCGGGATCTCCGCAGGCTGTCGCGAGCGCCATCGTGCCGATGAATAGGAAGGTGCACCTCATGACGAACTCCCGTTGAGGAAGACGCCTGAGGCCCTGCGCAAGTCCTATGCACGCTTAGTGTCGGCTGGCAGGCTTACTGACGGCTGGATTTAGTGACGGCGTGTGTGGCCGAGGCGCGTCGTGTGTCGCTCCCGCGCCACAATGACCGTGCGCGCTCCTCGGAAAGGCAAATGACAGTCACGAGGTGAAGTCCACCCATGCGGCATTCTTCGCGCTCGACTCCACCGCCGCGTGGATGAATTTGACGCCGTTGGCGCCATCTTCCACCGTCGGCACGAGCAGCGCCGCCCGATCAGGCGCCCGCTGCGCGCGCCGCGCCCGGATCTGCTCCGCTAGATCGCGATACAGATTGGCGAACCCCTCGAGATAACCCTCCGGATGACCCGACGGGATGCGGGTCGCGCGCGCCGCGGCCGAACCGAGATTCGGCCCACCACGCGACAGCACCCGTGGCGGTTGGGCCACGGGTGAGAAGCGCAGCTGGTTAGGATGCTCCTGGCTCCACTCCAGGCCGCCCTTCTCGCCGTACACGCGCAGCCGCAACCCGTTCTCATTGCCGGGCGCCACCTGGCTGCTCCACAGCATGCCACGCGCGCCGTTCTCGAAGCGCAGCAGGATGTGCGCGTTGTCGTCGAGCCGGCGGCCCGGCACGAACCGGCTCACGTCCGCCGCGAGCTCGCGCACGGCGAGGCCGGTGACGAAGCACGCGAGATTGTGCGCGTGTGTGCCGATGTCGCCGAGCGAGCCGCCGGCGCCCGCGCGCGTGGGATCGACGCGCCACGTAGCCTGCTTCTGCCCCGTGTCTTCGACCTTGGTCGTGAGCCAATCCTGCACATACTCAACCTGGACGACCCGGATCGGGCCAAGCTCGCCGGCCGCGATCATCTCGCGCGCCTGACGGACCATCGGGTAGCCGGTGTAGTTGTGCGTAACACCGAAGACGAGCCCGGTGCGTCGCACCGTCTGCACCAGGTCGAGGGCATCTTCGACGGTGGTGGTCATCGGCTTGTCGCAGATCACATCGATGCCACGATCGAGAAATGCGCGTGCGATGGCGTGATGGCTGTCGTTCGGCGTAACGATGCTCACGACCTCGATGCCGTCGGATCGCTTCGACTCGGCCGCCGCCATTTGGGCGAAGCTCGTGTACGTGCGGTCGAGCGCGAGACCCAGATCGGCACCGGACTCTTTGCAGCGTTGGGGATCGGACGAAAGGGCGCCCGCGACCAGCTCGTACTGCCCGTCCATGCGGGCACACAGCCGGTGCACGCCGCCAATGAATGCCCCACGCCCACCGCCGACCATCCCCAGTCGGAGGGGACGCTCCATCATGCGATACCCAGCATGCGGCGGTTGGCGGCCTGGTCGGTGCCGGCGCCGGCGAAATCGTCGAACGCTTTTTCGGTCGTGTGAATGATGTGGTCGGCGATGAACTTCGCCCCTTCGCGCGCGCCATCTTCCGGGTGCTTGATGCAGCACTCCCACTCGAGCACCGCCCAGCCGGGATAGTCGTACTGCGCCAGCTTCGAGAAGATCGCCTTGAAGTCCACCTGACCGTCGCCCAAGGAACGGAACCGGCCGGCGCGATTGACCCACGACTGGAACCCGCCATACACGCCCTGACGGCCGGTCGGATTGAACTCGGCATCCTTGACGTGAAACATGCGGATGCGGTCGTGATACAGGTCGATGTACTCGAGATAGTCGAGCTGCTGCAGCACGAAGTGACTGGGATCGTAGAGCAGGTTACAGCGCTTGTGTCCACCCACGCGCTCGAGGAACATCTCGAACGTCACACCGTCGTGCAGATCCTCGCCGGGATGGATCTCGAAGCAGGCGTTGACGCCGTTTTCTTCGAACACGTCGAGAATCGGACGCCAGCGCCGCGCCAGCTCGTCGAACGCCGTCTCGATCAGGCCCGCCGGCCGCTGCGGCCAGGGATAGAGGTAGGGCCACGCCAGCGCACCCGAAAACGTGGCATGCTCGGTCACACCGAGCCGGCGCGATGCTCGCGCCGCGAGTTTTACTTGCTCGACCGCCCACACAGTCCGCGCCGCAGGTTTGCCGCGGACTTCGGGCGCCGCGAAAGCGTCGAAGGCGGTGTCGTAGGCGGGATGCACAGCCACCAGCTGGCCCTGCAGATGCGTCGACAGCTCGGTGACCTGGAGCCCGCGCTCGGCGAGGATGCCTTTTACCTCGTCGCAGTAGCTCTGGCTCTCGGCCGCTTTGGGGAGGTCGAACAGTCGCGTGTCCCAGCTGGGGATCTGGACGCCCTTGAAGCCGAGCCCCGCGGCCCAGCCGGCGATGGCCTTCAGGTTATCGAACGGCGGGGCATCGCCCGCGAACTGCGCCAGGAAGATGGCGGGTCCTTTGATTGTCTTCATGGCGCGTAAGCTACGCCATACACGGAAGGAAGGAATGCGCGGTGTGTCCTACGCGGGAGGTGACAAATCCCGCGATCGTACGCAACGCACACCGTGGTTCGCGACACGCTGAGACTTCCCGCAAGCGATCGACTCGCCGGAAACGATACACCGGCGTCCGAAAAGTGGTCTAGTCGAGTTGGGAAGAATTGGCTCCTTCTTCTGGTCCTCTTTTGGAGAGTAGGTTGCGGAATCCGCGCCAGGAGTGTGAGGCCATGACACAGCGTGAATCGCTGAACCCTTCCAGACATCTGTGGGTACGAGCCGCGACGGCCGCGACAGCCATCGGACTTTCAGCACCCGCGTACAAAGAATGACGGTCGCGCGTCAGCCGTGGACCTGAGACGCTCGATCCGAAGCATCCTTCACCACTGACGAGTCTTTGGAAGGTTGCAAAATGGGCAAGTTGAACGGCAAGATCGCGCTCGTGACCGGCGCTTCCCGAGGAATCGGCGCGGCGATCGCGCGGCGGTTCGCCGGCGAAGGCGCTAAAGTGGCGCTGCATGGCCGCGACGTCGCCGCGCTCAACGCGGTGCGGGCGGCAATTACGACCCTGGGCGGAACCGCGATGCCCGTCGTCGCCGATGTCACGTCTTTTGCCGAAGTCCAGGCAATGGCCGAGGAAATCGAAACGCGGCTCGGGCCGATCGATATCGTCGTCGCCAATGCCGGCGGCAGCCTCACGCCACCGGGTCCGCTCGAAGACATCAGCCCCGAGGGCTGGCGCGCGTCGGTGGACGTCAATCTCACGGGCACGTTCTTCACCGTGAAGAGTGTGCTGCCTCGGATGAAGGAACGACGCGGCGGCAACATCGTGACGATTTCCTCGGCGGCCGCGCGGCGGCCACATCCCCAGTCCCCCGTTCCCTACGCGGCCGCTAAAGCGGGCATTCAGATGCTCACGCAGCATCTCGCCGCGCAGGTGGGACCCTTCGGGATTCGCGCCAACTGCATTGCGCCGGAAACGATTCTCACCGAGCGCAATCAGCAGCAGATCCCGGCCACCGTCCAGCAGCACATGATCGAGCAACATCCCGTGCGGCGTCTCGGAACGCCCGAGGACGTGGCCGCGGCGGCGCTGTTCCTCGTTGCGGAGGACGCGACCTGGATTACAGGAATGATCCTGGATGTCAGCGGCGGCGCGGTGATGACCTAACCGCAGCTAGGACCTACTCACTGAGGCACGGCGCGGCTTGCCAATGGTCACGCGCGGAACCAATGTTTTGCCCATGTCGCGTCCCGTGGCGTTCGGGGCGGCGACCTGGCCGGCCGCCATGATCGTTTGGGGACCAGGAGTCACCACGGCACCCCACCGCCATCACTGCGTTCAACTGACGCTGGTGCTCCAGGGGTCGTTCCGGCTGCGCCGTGGGCCGGATGACGCTTGGCGCGTATGCCGCGCCGCGCTCGTGCGCCCCGATGCCGTGCACCAGATGGACACGAGTCGCAGTCCCGCCCTGTTTGGATTCTTCGAACCCGAGAGTAGCATCGGCGCGGCGCTGTGCCAAACAATTCGGGGCGACATGACGGTCGTCGGCGCTCCCAGTGTCGCTCGCTGGCGCGCCGCCCTGGGACTGCGCCCGACGTCGGCACGCATCCGCCAGTGGGTCAATGACGAGCTCGCGCGCAACCGCTCCCCGGTGACGCTCGATCCGCGCGTCGAAACCGTGCTGACCTACCTGCGCGCGCATCTCGACAAAAAGGACAAGTTGTCGCTCCAAGCGCTGGCGGCGGTCGCCGTCATGTCCCCGTCGCGGCTCATGCACCTCTTCACGGAATCTTTAGGGGTGCCGCTCCGCCCGTACATCCGCTGGCTCCGCTTGCAGCAAGCGGCGTGTGAGCTGATCGCAGGCACCACGATGTCCGTCGCGGCTCACAGTGCCGGCTTCGCGGACGCGGCGCATCTGACCCGCACGTTTCGGCGCACGTTTGGGACGACGCCCTCGAGCTTCTTTGGTCCGAATCGTTCCGGGGCAGGCGTGTCTCTCACGACCGATGGCCAGGGGGGAGATTCCGTTGCGGCGCCGATCGAAGCAGCAGGCGGTTGACGAGGGGCGCGAGCGCGCATCATCCCTCGATACCCTGTCGCCGTCGAGGGCCGTCCGGCCGCCGCTGCTCATCCGTGAGTGCATGCCTCGCGGTCGACACTTGCCGGGCCGTCACGCCCAGCGGTCCTGAACATGTTTGCGGCGCTCGGCGAGCGTCACCAGCGGCGTCACGAGGGTGCGTGCGAGCGGCCACAACGCGAGACTCGAGACCACGCGGTCGGCCTGTGCCGACGTCTCGGCCTCGATCATGAAACGCAGCGCGATTCGTCCCACCACCGGACCGCCCGCCACGATCGTCCCGTCCTCGTTCAGCTGCTCCGCCCGCGCGATCGTGGGCAGGATGACTTGCTCGACGAATGCGCGGCCCAGTTCCGGAGTCAACGCGGCTCCGGGTGTCGCGTAGTCCATCTCGACGAGAAACAGCATGGCCTTCCCCTATCGCACCGCGTGAGCCGCCTCTCCCGGGCGCGCCCAGGACCCGCGGGCCAACTGCCACAGCGACACGACGTGCAGCATGATCGCCAGGGGCACGAGGAAGCCCGGCACGAGGGCAAGCGGGAAATGCGTCACCAGCTCGGAGGTGGGTGTGGTATGAAAGGCCTGGAGCGGGCCGGGGTTGGTCATGATCCCCAGCGCGACCGCGTCGAACAGGTCGGCGAGTCCGAACAGATTGAAGAGCACCGCCAGGCGTCGCCCGCCGGGCCGCTCGAAACGGCTCGCGACCCAGAACGCTGTTGCGCCGACGATGATGTCCCCTACGCCGGTCGGAATCGCCCACAGGGCCGGTACCTGACCGGTCACCCAGAGCGCAATGAAGACGATGCCGACAAGGCGCCATACGTTGAGACGGAGGACATGCCGTTGATTCGAGAGGAGACTCCGCAAGGACGGGGAAATCGCCAGCGCCACCGCGAGCGCCACGAGCGCGATCCCGAACTGGGCACCGGTCGGAGGGAAGCTCTCTGCGGACGCGGGCGCATAGAACCCGGTGGTTGCGAGGACAGCCGTCGCCGCGGCCCACACCGCCAGCACCACGCCTGCCACTAATGCCACTCGCGTCGCCTGCGGCGAGCTCCGGGCGCTCCAGAACACGTAGAACATCGCCACCACGACGGCGGCAGTCGGACCCGCAATCAGGATCCCAAGCAAACCGGGCGACATGGCGACCTCCCTCGTTGGGGGCGAAACGTAAGCGAGCGCGTTTCGCACGATAGGGAGTGGGCAGCGGGGAGTCTTGAACGAACTGGCCGCGCGGGCAATCGCCTGAAGGTACACTCAGCCTGTTCGTTCAAGATCAGGGACGTGCAGGATGCTAGGATGGTGCGGTGTAATGGATACCGCCGACGTCATTCAGCGATTCAACCGCGCCTTCCTCGAGCGTAATGCACTGCTGCTTCGCCCGCTGATCGCGCCCGATTGCGTCATGGAGGCCTCCGCGCCGGCCCCCGAGGGGGTCCGCGTGGTGGGACGTGAGGCGTGTCCGGCCTTCTGGGAGGCCATGCTGAACGATCCCACGAAGCAGTTCGAACCCGAAGATGTGCTGGTTGAAAGCGACCGGGCCGTGGTCCGGTGGGGCTACCGGGTTCGGCAAGGGACCGGCCGACTACGTGCGTGGCGTGAACCTCATGCGCATCCACAATGGGCAGGTGGTCGAGGCTCTGGGGTACAGCAAGACCGCGGCCCGCTGATCGATACTCGGGTGAAGGAGGAATCGGAATGACACCTGCGTTGCTCGCGGCCTTCGTGATCGTGCCAGCCGCATTGGTCGTGGTCGCAATGTCCTGGATGCTGTGGCGCGCGCGGACCACACCGCGAAGTGGAGCCGTAGCGATTCTCAGCGGCGTCGTGCTGGCGGGCTGGGGCGGCGCGACCGCGATCCTCGCCAATCGCGGCGTCTATCTGCCGCCCCCGGTGGCCACCTTGCCACCGATCGGCCTCCAACTTCTCGTGGCGTTGGGCGTCATGGGATTGGCGCTGCGCGGCTCGCCCTCGCTCCGCAGCCTGCTCACGAACCAGACGTTCCTGATTCGTCTCAATGTGTGGCGACTCGTGGGCGCGCTATTCGTGGCGCTCATGGTGTCTGGCCAAATGCCGGCGGTGTGGGCGCTCCCGGCCGGCTTGGGTGATGTGCTGGTTGGATCGACGGCGTTCTGGGTGGCGAGCCGAGTCCATGCGCCGGGCGGAAAGCGACTGGCCACAATCTTCAATCTCGTTGGCCTCGCCGACCTGGTGGTGGCGGTGGGACTTGGCGTCACGACGAGCCCGCCGCTCCAGGTCTTCCGAACCACGCCCACGGCCGAGCTCATCACGCACTTTCCGCTCGCGCTCGTGCCGGGCTTTCTCGTGCCGCTGGCCGTGATGGTGCACGTCGTGTCCCTCTGGCAGCTGTCGGGGCGACCGTGGCTCGCGCGCGGCCCGGAAGTGAGGAGCGCCGTGGCGGCGCGCAGTCGTGCCTAGCGTACGCTGGACGCGCCGCAGCTTCGCGTATCTGATCGGCTACCTGGCACTCGGTGGTGCGGCGATGTTGATCGCTCCCGACGTCAGCTTCCGGCTGCTCGGCGCCGCACGCGATTATCCCCTGCCGATGATCCGCCTGGTTGGGGCGTTTCTCATCGCTCTCGCCGTGATCGTGATTCAAATTGCCCGGCTGCGCATCGAAGCGCTGTATGCGACGACGCTCGTCGTGCGGCTCCCGATTGTCTGCGTCACGATCGGCCTGTACATCGCGAGCCGCGATCTCGTATTCCTCTCACTCGCCGCGATCGTCGGGTTGGGCATGGCGCTCACAAGCGCCGGGGTTCTGCTGGATCGCCTCGAGCGTCTTCGTCCTGGAGTGCCCTCAAGTGATGCGTCGGAACGCAGGTAGCCCGGCAGCGAAGAACCAGTGCCAGCGCCTGAATGGGCCGCGCTGGTGACCGCGAGTCGGTCAGCAGGAAGCCGTAGATGTCGATGATCCACAAGATGCTTCGGCCCCTCACGATCCCCGGTATGGCGTCGGCAGTTTCCTGTTCGTGCCCGCCAATGTGGAGCACACGATGGCAGCCGACGAGAGCCCCGCGCCGAATGAGCTCGAGACCGAAACGGCGATCGTGAGCGTTCGGCCACGATAACATTTACTTCGTCACACTAGGTCTGGCTCTCGGCGGTTTTTGGCGAGGTCGAACAGTCGCGTGTCCCAGCCCGTGATCGCGGCTTATCTTGTTGGTCGTGATCACGAAGGAACGCTTCACGCCGGCGTTGCTCCTGATGCTGCTGGGATGCTCAGCGCCAGTCGCCCCTGGAACGCAGAAACCCCGGGTCG
>JBLNGI010000115.1:0-5415 GCA_050264615.1 Gemmatimonadota bacterium | reverse complement strand
GTGGTCACCGGCTGCGAGGTCCAGCGCTGGAGCAGCGGCAGATACGGATTGGTGCCGCCCTGGAATGGATACGGATCACCCGGCTTGATGTCGGGATCGTTCCGGTCCGGCTTGATCAGCTGGGCACGCTGGCGCGCGTATTCCTTTGACAACAGGCCGCGGATCGGCTCCTCGGGCGCGAATGCGGGATCGCCGTAGTAGAAGTCGCGATCGGCGAACGCGAGGTTCATCGTCTGGTAGAGCGTGTGGATGTAGCGGGTGCTGTTGTAGCCCATCGCCTTCAGATCGAAGCCCTCGAGGATATTGAGCGCTTGCAGCATGGCGGGTCCCTGCGTCCACGGCTGGAGCTTGTACACGTCGATGCCGCGATACTGTGTCATTACTGGCTCTTCTATCTTGACGCGCCAGTTGGCCAGATCCGCCAGCGTAATGAGCCCGCCCTCCTCCTGCAGGCCGCGCACGAACTCCTGCGCGATGTCGCCGCGATAGAACCGTTCGTACGCGGCCATGATCGCATCCCGCCGGCTCTTTCCCCGGCGCAACGCCTGCTGCTCGGCATCGACCAGCTTGCGCAGCGTCGCCGCGAGATCGGCCTGGCGGAAGATCTCGCCGGCTTCAGGGGCTTCGCGCGCTTCCCCGGCGTGCGGCAGCATCACGGCGCGCGCATAGCGCCATTGTTTGAGCCAGCGCTTCTGACGCTCGATCGAGTTCGCCGTCTCGGCATCGATGGGATAGCCGTCCGCCATCCGGATCGCCGGCTCGAGCACCTCGCGCAGACTGAGCTTGCCGTAGTCGGCGAGCATGGTCATGAGCCCGCCGGGAGTACCAGGCGTGATGGCCGACAGTGGACCGTACTCGGGCGGAAAGTGCATGCCCTTGGACCGATAGAAGTCCGCGGTCGCGCCGGTCGGCGCCACGCCAAGGGCGTTGATGGCGATGACTTTCCTGGTCTGGGGATTGTAGATCAGCGCCTGGGTTTCACCGCCCCACGACAGCACATCCCACATCGTGGTGACCGCCGCGAGCATCGCGCAGGCTGCGTCGACGGCGTTACCGCCCTTCTGGAACATCATGGCGCCCGCTGTTGCGCCGAGCGGTTTCCCGGTGATGGCGACCCAATGTCTGCCATACAACGGAGGCTTCTGGGTGCGCTGGGCGACAAGCGTCGTCGGGAGGGCGAGGAGAGCAAGCAACAGGCAGCGACGGACGGCCATCGGTGCTCCGAGAAGGGGATCGATTGGAAGCTATCTTACCCCAATGCCCATGGCCATCGTTCCCAGCACGCGCTCCGGGCGGATCCGCATGATCGCGATTATCGGCTTTCTGCCGCTCCTCTTCCTTATCATTTGGTTGTTCACGGTGCGCATGCCGGGCCCTGCGTTCACCGGCCCGCTCCCGCCACTCACGGCCAATCAGGACGCGATGCGCACCGCGCTCGAGCAGCATGTCCGCTTTCTCGCGCACTCGATCGGGGTTCGCGGGGACAGAGACTGGACCAACGTGTACCGGGCAGCCGCGTACATCGAGCGGAACCTCAAGCAGCTGGGTTATCAGGTCGTCTCTCACGAGTTCTCGGCCTACAACCGCAGCTATCGCAACATTGAAGCCACCCTCCCCGGCGTGAGCCGGCCGCAGGAGGTCGTGATCCTGGGAGCCCACTACGACACGGCCGAAGAGGCGCCCGGGGCGGACGACAACGCCAGCGGAGTCGCGGGTGTGCTCGAGCTGGCGCGCGTGTTTGCCGGCGACCGCCAGTCGCGCACGATCCGGTTCGTGTTCTTTCCTAATGAAGAGCCGCCATCGTTTCCGACCGCCAACATGGGCAGCCGCCATTACGCGACTGCGGCACGCGCGCAGAACGATCAGATCACGGCCATGCTGTCGATCGAGTCAATCGGCTATTACGACACGGAAAAGGGGAGCCAGCGCTATCCGTTTCCGCTGAACCTGGCCTATCCCGACGTGGGTGATTTCATCGGGTTCGTCTCGAACCTCAGGTCTCGCTCGCTTCTCATACAAGCCATCAGCGCGTTTCGCGCGCACGCCACGCTGCCGACGCAGGGGGCGGCGGCACCTTCCTGGGTGCCGGGAGTGTGGTGGTCGGATCACTGGTCGTTCTGGCGCGTGGGGTACCCGGCGATCATGATCACAGACACCGCACTGTATCGAAACCCGTTTTACCATACGCCAGAGGATACCGCCGACAAGCTGGACTTCGGCCGCATGGCGCGCGTGGTCCACGGCCTCACGCACGTCGTGCGCGCGATCGCTAACTAGGACTCGGGACTAATGGCTCGGGGCTCGGGATTCGACCCCCGAGACCGAAGTCCCTAGACCCTGGCAAATGCCCGCACTGGAAAACTCCCCATCCCTTTTACCTTCGGTGGCACCGCGAAGAAGGTGAAATCGCCATCGGGCAGCGCTGCCAAGTTCGTCATGTGCTCCACGATTGCCACGCCGGCGCCGAGTAGGATCGTGTGCGCCGGGCGTGTCCCGTCCTTGTCGTCGTCGATATTGAGTGAATCGATGCCCACGAGCGCGGCCCCCGCTCTCGCCAGGTAGTCCGCGGTCTCGCGCGGCACAAACGGATGTTGTCCAGCAGCGTAGGTATCGGTCCGCCAGTGCCGATCCCAGCCCGTGTACAGCAGGACGGCCTTCCCCTTCAGGTCGTGGCGCGCGAACCGAGAGACCTCGATCGCCCGACTGCCCGCATCGTTCACTCGCACCACGATCCCCGGCAGATCCGCCACGGCTTCCAGCGCGTAACCCGCCACGTCGGCGCCGTCCGGGTAGCGGTGGAACGGTGCATCGATGTAGGTGCCCGTATTGGCGAGCATTTCGATCTTGCCGATCTGAAAGGTCGTGCCCGGTGCGTAGCGCGCCGCAGACGCCTCGCGCGACAGCCAGTCGCCGATCGCCGGTACGGGGAGGCCCCGGTACGTGACCATCCCGTGCTCAATCTCGTGCGAGAGATCGATCAGGCGGGCCATATGCGAGCCAGCGCCCTCAAGAGATGACTCTCGACCGTTGTCCCATCGGGCGCCTCGGAGAGTACGATCGCGAGCCGGCGCCGCAGCAGGGGATCCCGGAAGGCTTGCGCCGCGAAGTGGATGGTGAGGGGAATGAACCACGGGGCCTGGCGCGCGCCGGATCCCGCACGGGCGACTGCTGCGTACTGCTCGAACAGTGCGAGCAGGAAGGCGCCCTTCGAGGGGAAATGCCGGTAGATCGCGCCCTTGGTGAAGCCGGCCGCTAGCGCGACCTCATCCAGCGTGGCGAGCTCAAAGCCGCGATCGGCGAACAACTCCAGGCCCGCCGAGACAAGCAAGGCCCGAGTTTCGACCTTGCGTCGCTGGTGAGTGATACCCATGAGTATCTACGATACTCGCCGGTACCCGTTGCGCAAGCAGAACCCACGTGACATAGTGCGGCGGCCCCATTTCACTTGGAGACGCTGATGCCCGACAACCTCCAGTTCGACCACGCGGAGCCCACCTCCGGCGCTCAGGCGGCGTCGATTTCCTGTTCGGTCTGCGCCAGCCCCTTGCCTGATACCTATTTCGTCGCGAACGGCCATATCGTGTGCGAGCGGTGCCGGCGCGGAGTCGAGGACGAGTGGAATCGAGGCGGTGCAGCCGGGCGCATGGGGAAGGCCGTGGGCCTCGGCATTCTCGCGATGATCGTGTGCGCCGTGCTCTGGTACATCGTGCTCAAGCTGACCGATAGCCAGTGGGGGATCCTCGCGGTCGTGGTCGGCTTCGTGGTCGGAGGTGCCGTTCGGAAAGGCTCGAATGGACGTGGCGGCTGGCGCTACCAGGCACTCGCGATCGTCCTGACGTACACGGCCATCGTCTCCTCGTACGTGCCCTACATCATCGAAGGAGCGCGCGAGGCTGCGCAAACGGCCTCGCTGGACTCGGCCGCGACGCCCGATCTAGCTAAGGACACCATCACGTTCGTCCAGGACTCGGTGGCGGCGGCGGCCACGAGCAGCTCAGCCCCAGGCCCGCTCGGCAAAGTGTTCGCGATCGTTTTGCTGCTCGGATTCCTATACGCACTCCCGTTCATTGCTGGAATCGAGAACATCCTCGGGATTCTGATCATCGGATTTGCGCTGTACGAAGCGTGGAAGCTGAATCGTCGGGTTGAGCTCACCGTGACAGGCCCACATCAGGTCGCGGCGACTGGAGCACGAGCGTAGAAACCACGATTGCGATCGTTTGCCCGCGCTGCGGCACAGAAGTGGCCGCGGCCCTCCTCTCGTGCCCTTCCTGCGGCTGGCTCCGATTCTCCCACGGTCTCAAGCAGCTGGCCGCGGACGCCGAGGAGCACGAGCGCGCTGGGCGCTTCAGCGAAGCACTGGTCGCGTGGCGGTCCGCGCTCGACCTGTTGCCGCCGAACAGCCGCCAATACGCGACAATCGAAGCCCGCATTGCAGACCTCGGCCGCCAGGGTCCCGGGAAGACCGAGCAGCACCGAGCTCCCTGGGTCCGCCGCGCCGGAGTGCTCGGCGCGATTGCGCTGTTCCTCTGGAAGTTCAAAATCGTCATCGCCTTCCTGCTGACCAAGGGCAAGCTGCTGCTGCTCGGCTTCACGAAAGCCGGCACCCTGTTCTCGATGCTGTTGTCGTTGGGCGTCTATTGGCAGGCGTTCGGCTGGAAGTGGGCGTTCGGCGTCGTGGCGTCGATCTACATTCACGAGATGGGCCACGTCGCGATGCTGCGTCAGTACGGGATCCCGGCCACCGCGCCGATGTTCCTCCCGGGCGTCGGCGCGGTGATTCGGAGCCGGTTCTATCCCAAGGACGTCATCGCCCAGGCGCGAGTCGGCCTGGCCGGTCCCATGTGGGGTCTCGCAGCCGCATTGATCTGCTACCTCGTGTATGTCCTGACCGGGCTCCAAGCCTGGGGGGCGCTGGCCGAGATCGGGGCGTGGATCAACCTGTTCAACCTCACTCCCGTGTGGCAGCTCGATGGTGCCCATGGATTCAAGGCACTCTCGCGACAACAGCGCTGGGTTGCCGCAGCTGCTGTGGCGGGGGCGTGGGTCATCAGCACAAAAGGATTGCTCGTTCTGCTGCTCATCTTCGCTGTGCTGGCGGCGCTCAGACGCGATGCCCCCGACGAGCCGGACCGCAGGACCTTGCTCGAATACGTCATCCTGATCGCCGCGCTCACCGCCCTTGCCTCGATTGCAGTTCCGGTGAGCGCCCTTGACTGAGATAGCCGTCCGTCTAGGTTTGCGTTTCGCCCCCGAGAGAAAGAGCAGGAATGCCGTACATCATCGCCGAACCCTGCATCAACGTCAAAGACCGCTCCTGCGTTGACGTTTGTCCGGTGGATTGCATCTACGAAGGTCCGGACATGCTCTACATCCATCCGGATGAGTGCATCGATTGCGGTGCTTGCGAGCCTG
>JBLNGI010000114.1:0-13940 GCA_050264615.1 Gemmatimonadota bacterium | reverse complement strand
GACATGGTCACGATGACGAACGGCACGCAGCAGGCGATCGACGTCGTGGCGCGCGTGTTGCTCGCTCCGCGGGACCGCGTGGTGGTCGAGGATCCGGGCTATCCCCCACCCCGGCGCTTGTTCGAGTCCCTCGGCGCTCGTGTGATCGGGGTCCCGGTCGACAACGAAGGCCTGGTGGTCGACGCCATGCCGCGGTCCGCTCGACTCGCGTACGTGACGCCATCGCACCAGTGGCCGCTCGGCATGTCCATGTCACTCGCCCGGCGCATGGCGCTGCTGGCATGGGCGGAGCGGAACAATGCGGCGATCGTCGAAGACGACTACGACAGCGAATTCCGTTTTGGCGGCCGGCCCATCGAGCCGATTCAGACGCTCGACACGAGTGGTCGTGTCATCTACATCGGCACGTTCTCGAAGACGCTTTTGCCGGCGCTCCGGCTCGGGTTCATCGTGGCCCCGCCATCGCTGTGCGCCGCGGTCCAACAAGCCAAGTCGCTGACCGATTGGCACACATCGACGCTCGTGCAGGGCGCGTTGGCGCGCTTCATCGAGGACGGCTGGTTCGCGCGCCACGTTCGGAAAATGAGTCGTGTCTATCGCACCCGGCACGAAATCGTCACCACCGTGCTGGCCAGAGACTTCGGCGATCTGCTCGAGATTGTTCCCGGGTGGGGTGGGCTGCATGTCACGGCACTCGCGCGCGCCGCGTCGGTCGGCCAGATCGCCGCGGTCGTGCACCGGGCTGCGGAGCGGGGAGTCGAGGTCCTCCCGCTGTCGCCATTCGCGGTGCAAGCGCCGCCCCGGGCGGGCCTGTTACTCGGGTACGGAGCGATCCCCACCGCACGGATCGAGCCGGGGCTCCGGCGACTGCGGGAGTGCTTCGACTAAACGCTACGCGAAGTGTTACGGCACCCCACACGCCACCGAATTACTCTCGGCCACGCCGGGGATGCGGACGCGATACGCCCGCGCAGTCCCCGCCCCAGACCAGCGCAGCTCCCACCACGCCAAGCCGGCGCGCCGCGAGCGCAACCGCATCTCCAACGCCGGATCGTCGTCCCAGCCCACCACCGAGCGAGCCGCGTCGTCGATCACGACCTCGACACGCGGCCGGGCGGCGACATTACCGGTAGATACGGGCCACTCCGCGGCCCCGCCAAGCTGCAGCCAGGCATACAGTGTGTCGCCCGAGCACCAGAGCCGTTCGATCCGCGGCGGCGGCACACGGCTGGCCGACTTACGGGGGACGACGCGTCGTTGGTCACCGACGACGAGATCGAGCGCTGGCGCTGCGGCCGCCGGCAGACTGTCTCCGCCGGAGACCGACGCCACGAGGCGGCCGAGCACGCGCCCGAACATCGCCGCTTCACCCGGTCCGTAGATCGTCGAGCCGCCTTCGTAGTACTGCGCCGTGTATTCCTCTGCCGTCGTGATGTACTCCATATAGCCGTTCGCGTGACCGAGGATGAGGGCCTCGCGCACCGGGAGCCCAGCGCTCCGTGCGGCCGCCAACATCTGCTCGCGCATCCGCCTGCCCGCCGTCGTCGTCACCTCTCCCGGCACCGCGCCGATCACGTGATTCCCCAAGCGCAGCACTGTGACTTGTGCGTAGGAGGGCAAGTCCCCGCTGATGAGCAGGCGATTGGCCAGCCCGCCGAACGCCGCGTCAAAGAGTTGACGCTTGTGCCCGTGACATCCCGGTACCTTCGGGTTGGGCGAGCCCTCCTTGAGCCCGACATCGAACGCGCCGAACAGCCGCCACCCATTTATCCGCGTGTGAGCGTCGTCCGCGCCGACCAATGTGCTGTTACCGATGGCCGGCACGGGACAGATCCCGAGCGCGCGCGCGCTGTCGCGCAGCGACAGCGTCGCAAAAGCGCGCCCCAGCTCAAACCGGTCGGTCAACGCCGCCCCGAGCGCGTCGAACAATGCCACCGCGCCGTCCCCCACGTTCTTCCCAATCACGGAGATCGCGTCTCGTGCCGCCTGCCTGCAGGACGCGAGGTGGGTGGCGGTGGCAGAGCGCCACTCCCAGAGGGTGCGCGTGAACGGGCCGTCGAGCGCGGGCAGCGGGGCGAGCCTGGGGACGTCGCAGCGGCTCTGGGGTGGCCATGCCGGGGACACGTCGCCTTCGGCGCCGTTCGCGAACAGGTAGACGGCGCGTGCCACGAAGCCGCTGTCGCTCTGGCGATTCAAGTCCCGGTCGATGTGGCGCTCGAGACGGCGCTCGACGAGGCCCTGAATGTCAGCGTCGAGGAGGTCGTTCGATGGAGCGTTGCCTGTGCCGTGCATGGCGAAAATGCTGAAGGCGCCAGCGGGACGGAACATGCCGCTCGCGGCGTCGCGCTGATCGACCCGCAGCATGGCGAGCTCCGGATCCACGAGCCGGTATTCCTGCGACAGCCCCAGTGGCGCGTCCGCTGACGCGGCCGGCGCAGGAATATTCCGCACCATGGCGGCAAGGCTGCGAATTCGCGTCGCACCCCAGACGGCGCGACTTCCCCACGCGACACGGGCCGGCCGCAGATCGGCTACCGCGGCGTGCACGGCACGCGCAATGCGCGCGGTGAGCGAATCGACCATCACGGGGTCGAAGCCCGCGACCGAGCTCCCCTGATCGTTGTAGCCAGCCGCCTCGAAAAAATGACCGGGGCCGGCATGCGTGTGCGTCACCGCGATCACGAGGCGATCCGCCCCGATGCCGTCCGTGCGCGCCGTCAGCGCGGCGATGCGGCGGTGCAGCAACGCTGAGCTGAGCGGGAGATCGGCGACGACGAGCGCCACGCGGTTGCCGCCGGCGTCGGCGAGCACCAGGACGCGGGCATAGAGTCGCAGCCGATAGCCCAGTGCTTCGGCACCCTCTGGGCCGTTGCCCGCCAACCCCACTCCCGGCGGCGGTGTGATATCGACGCGGCCGAACCCGGCCTGCAACGACGCATCCGCGCTTGCTCGCGGCACCGGGCTGAGCACCCCAGGCACGTGCAGCCGTGTGGGGCCGCACGCCACCAGCAGGACGGCCGAGGCCTGGACCAGAGCCGCTCGGCGACTCATTGGGCGTTCCGCGCCTCGGCGCCGAGCACGATCGTCAACCCCGTCCACAGCCACACGATGAAGTCCTGAGTGTGCCCTGCGCCGTCGGCTCGCGTGGCAGCGTCGATGTTGAGCTGCGACCGAGCCCCAAAGCCGAGTGTGGCGGACCCGATGCCCGACAGGCGTCCTACTCGCAGGTCCGTCCCAAGACCGAGGCCGAGATGCGTGACGCCCGTGCGGGCGAAGTTGGCAAGCTCTTCGGGCTGAGTCGGGTTGGGGCCCTGCCCGATGTTCAGTCCCATTTCTCCCTGGACGAACACGAACGCATACGGAGGAAAGGGCCACCCGAGCACGGGCACATCGAACGACGCACGGAGAAACGTGCCACGCACCCGCTCCACATCAAACCAGGCTTCCAAGGTCGGGTTGACGTACCGGCTGGTTGTCGACAGCGACGCGAACACTTCCGTCGTATTGCGATCCGCACCCATGCCGCCTTGAGCCGAGTCGCCGCGGAAAACGTACCGCACGACGCCTGCGTGCAGGCGGGTCGGTCCGAGGAGGAGCGAGGCCCGACCCCAATAATCTTCTTCGCCGAGGTGCCGATTGCCGGCGCCGGTCTGAGACAGCTCCCCGGCCGATGCGCTGTCCAGCTCATAGTGCAGGACGGCGCCACCCTCGATCGACAAGCGGTTCCGCCGAAATCCCACAGCCACCGATGGCTGTGCGACGAGGCCTGCGGATCGGGAGACGCCATGCCACACGTAGCGACCACCGGCGGACAGATCGGCACGGCCGGAGAGTTGGGCACCGGCCGGTGCAGCGGTGATCGTCAATGCGGCGACACAGGACCAGGCATAGCGCACGCGCTCTAACGTGGTGCGCGCCGCTGCCGCCCGCTAGGAAGTGTCCGGCTTTTCGGCCGATTGATGGCGCGTCTGACTCCGGTACCACCGTCCGACTCCACAGTCGTGACCGCGGCCGAATCGAGGGTCGCGAACTCTCGCGGGCGGCCGGGGGTAGTATCCGGCTGCGAATGTCCCGTTCCTCTGCCGCTATACTCCTCGCTCTCTTGGCGAAGGCAGGAACTGCGCTCGCTCAGGCCGGACCAGCGCGGCAGTGGGAGATCGGCGCGAGGCTGGGCGGGGGACCGTCGATCGTGACGCAGGCGTACGGCGGTGTGCCCGACGGCGACCTGCTGATGGCAAGCGTGTACCTGACGCGACCGGTGGTGCGCTGGAAGGGATTTGCCGCCGGCTATTTCGCCGAGCTTACCCCATTGGTCATCATGACCAAGGTCCCCATTCCCTCGGGTAGTTGGTTTCCCAACCGCGACCGCACGGATTCGTCTTATGTCGTGGCCGAGTGGGACTCGGGCGCGGTCGCGGGCGTGGGGCTGCAGCCAGTGGGTGTGAGATTCTCGCAGCAGATCGGCGGCAGCGTCCTGGCATTTGCAGAGGCCAGCGGTGGCGGGGTGACGTTCGCGCGCGCGGTTCCCAAACCCGACGCTCGCGCGCTCAACTTCCTGGCCAGCGGCGGGGTCGGTGTCCGCGTCGGCAAGCGGGAACGACGCGCGTACCTACTCGGCTATCGTTTCACGCACCTGTCAAACGCCTACACCGCGACAAGCAATCCCGGGTTCAACGCGCACATCTTCTATCTGGGTCTGACGCTTCGCTAGCGCACGCGGCACGCGTCCGGCTTTCGGCCGATTGATGGCGATCCCCACAAGATTCCCTATTCGCTACAAACCCATTGCCGATCGCGGCGACGCGCCGTCTATTGTGCCCCGTGGCGCGCGCGAGCGAGGAGCAAGCTCCACTTCCCGAATGGGCCCGCACCCTGCAGCGGCGACTCCGCCAGCGGGGCATCAACGCCTTCATTCTCCACGGTCCCGGCGTCCGCGATATCCACCCCCTCGGCGCACGCCGCCACGGCACGATCGGAGACTTCCTCGGCGAGGTGATGTTCGCCGACCGGGCCGTCATCATCTTCTACGACCGCGGATCCGGCATCCGCTTCACCGACACCGGCGCGGAGCAAGACTTCCGCACTGTGCTCAAGGCCTATGACAAAGTGGGCGGCACGAACTTCGCGCAGGCGCAGCCGCGCGATCCGGATCGCGCGCTGCAGCTGCTGGAGACGTATCTGCAGTATCAGCTCAAGGAAAATCCGCGGTTTTCAGCGGCGGTAATCATCGACTTTCTGGAAACTGTGGCGCCGGCGGGCGATCCCGGTCAGCTGCCGGTCGAGGACCGCAATGCGATCGTGACGCTGCGCCGCTGGTCGGCGGATCCGCTGTTCTTGCAACGGCTGGTGACATTTTGTCTGGTCTCAGAGAGCACCGCCGTCCTCAACGAGTCGCTCGTCGCCGATGCGCGCACACTCGAGCTGTACGTCCCCGTGCCCGACGAGCGGGAGCGGTACGCGTTTCTCACGGGCCGCGGCGTCACCCCGCAGATGTTCTCGCGCATCGATGCGCGGAAGGTCGCGGTCCTGACGTCGGGACTCACCCGACTCCATCTCGAAAGCCTGCTCGCCGAAGCCGAGGCCGGCGGGGCCGAGCTCGACCCCACTGCCCTGACGCGTGAAAAGAAGCGTCTCATCGAGGAAAGTAGCGGGGGATTGCTCTCGTTCCTCACCAGCACGATCGGACTCGATGCCGTTGCAGGGCACGACGGCGCCAAGACCTTGCTGCGCCAGACTGCGGCCGCGCTGCGTCAGGGGCGGCTCGACGTCGTACCGATGGGGTTCCTGATCTGTGGACCGGTCGGGACCGGAAAGAGCTTCATCGTGCGGTGCTTCGCCGCCGAGATCGGGATTCCGGTTGTCGAGCTGCTCAATTTCCGCTCGATGTGGCAGGGCCAGACCGAGGCGAATCTCGAGCGCATCCTCGGGTTGCTCGATGCGCTGGGGCCCGTCGCCGCCGTTGTCGACGAAGCGGACGCCGCGCTCGGCAACCGCGAGCGGGGCGGGGGCGGCGATTCCGGGGTGTCGCAGCGGGTCTTCGGTGCGCTCGCGGCCTTCATGGGCGACACCCGTCGCCGCGGCAAGGTGATCTGGTTCCTGATGACGAGCCGGCCCGATCTCGTGCCCGTCGATCTCAAGCGGCAGGGGCGGGCGGAGGAGCACGTCGCCCTGTTTCCGCCGTCCACCGCGGAAGAGCGGGCGCTCGTGTTCGAGAGCCTGCGGGCACGGCTCAAGATCCCGCTCGAACCCGGCGTCCAGGCGGCGGCACTGTTCAATAGCGTCCCACACCCGATGTCCGGCGCGGACATCGAGGCGGTCCTGGTCCGGGCCTCACGCCGCATGGCGATCGAACAGCAACCGGCGCTCTCCGGCGCGCTGCTTCAGGAGCTCATCGCCGACTTTCAGCCGCCGGGGTATCCCGTCGACATCGAATACCAGCGGCTCATTGCGGCGCTCGAGTGCACCAGCCGACAGCTGCTTCCGCCCGATCTCGCCGAGCTGCCAACCACGACGATCGCCGAGCGACTCGGCGAGCTCCGCGCCATCATGGGAGAAATGCGCTAGAGACGGCTAGTTCTCTCGCGGATCCCGGATCACGCCCATGAAGAGGATCGTCCCGGAAAGATTCTCTCGGAGCGCGAACACGAACGGCCGGTCGATCTGGATCGGTGGTGGTTGGCAGGCGCAGATCACTCCCATACCCACCGCCGTGGCCGCGGCAGCCTCAGTCCCCTCTTCATTGACATCGACATAGGTGCGGTGAAGCACATCCGTGATCTGCACGCCAACGGAGCGCGACATTCGGCTGAAATCAGCGAACGCCGTGAAGGCGATCTCCATGCCGAGGGCCTGCAGAGTTGCGTTGAGCGTGAGGTTGTTCTTGAGCTTGAACTTGGGCAGATACAGCTGCGCGCCGGTGGAGTCGAGGTTGTCGGTCCACTCGCGCCATTGTTCGAACGTGAGTCCCGCGACCAGATCGTCCACGGTCGCCGTGTCCCGCGGCAGCACAATCGTCATCGAAAACGCCTCCCCACCGTACGGGAGATCCACGACGAGAGCCCTGGGCGTCTCCGCTCTTCGAATCCGGGCGGGGTGCGGATAGGTCATCGTGGGAACGTTCACGGTCGCCCCATCGGTCAAATGGAACGGGCGAGACTGCGTGCGCGCCTCGTCGAACTGCTGCGTCCAATCCCCTTTGAAGTAGATCGCATTGATCAGATACATGAGCACGCCGTCGGGAATGGGGGTCGGAACGATCTCGGGGATCAACCCTTGCGTCTGTTGCTTGACCCAGCTGTTGATGGTCTGCGAAGCTGCGGGCGACCTAAAGTCGATGGATTCCACCCGCGCATCGAAGTAGATACGCGTAGCGTCGACGAAGGTCGGCTCGACGGTAAACGTGGGATCGTACCAGATCGAATTCGCGATCTGAAACCGAACCCTGGGGTCAAGTCCACGCAGAAGATTTATGAGGCTCCGATTCGCCTCATTCACTTCGGCGAGGCTCATGCTATCGAGCTCGAGTGTCCCACGCATCGCCTCTTCGGTCGTCCCGGCGGCGCCGTTGTACGTCATGCCCAACGCCATCGCGATCGAGAGCGGCGAGATGAAGAGATTCGGGAGTGTATCGCTGGTTTCGGTTGTGACCTGCTTGAGCAGCTTGAAGGCGAGTCGATTGTCGGCATCGATGAGACGTTGCTCACCGGCGGTGAGCGCACGGGGTAATGCGGTGATGCGCACTGGCGCCGGTTCAAACGGCTCCTTCGCGCACGAGAGCGACAGGAACACCAGGGCAATCGGGAATAGACGAAGTTTCATGACGGCCTCCTCGTCCTGATACCCTCGCCATTGCCCGCGAGTCACCTACAGCGTCTTCAAGAACGCCAGCAACGCGGCCTTCTGCCCGGGGGCCAGCGATTGAAACAGATCCCGCGACTTCGCGCCCTCGCCGCCGTGCCGCGCGATCGCCGCTTCGGGCGTCTCCGCGCGGCCGTCATGCATGAAGCGCGTCATCAACCTGAGGCCCATCAGCGGCTCCGTGCGGAACTCGCTCGGCGTCGCCAAGCCGAAACAGATGTCGGCATTGTCCGGCCCCATGTCGTGCAACAGCAGGTCCGTGTAGGCCGCCACTTCCTTGTGCTTCAGCGCGCCGATCGGACTGTCGCCGGTACGGAGTGTTGGGACGTGACAACCGACACATCCGATCCGTCCAAACACGTCGCGCCCTTCACGCGCGTCACGTGACTGCTTGAGCGGCGCCGGCGGCGCGAGCAGGCGCACGAATGCGTCGGTCAGCTCGAGGCCGCGCGCGCTGAGCTCGGGCTCTGCTGCGGGATCGGTCCCCGTGGGCAGTGAATCGCCGGTGACCGTGCCTTCGAGCGGCACGGAGGGATTGGTGATGCCGACCTCGATCTGGAAGGCACCGTCGTTGAACTCGCGCAGCGTCGGCACGAGCGCTTTGCGTCCAAAGCGGCCGAGCCGGCCGTCGAAGAAACGATTCGGCCGCCCGGAAATCCCGTCACCGTTGCGATCGTCCGGGTCGGCGTAGGCGAGAATCGCGGAATCGGGCACGGCGTCCAGCAGCCCAAACCCAAAGATGTCTGGTGTCGACCGCGCTGCGACGGTCGTGACGCCCGCCGGCAGCGGCTCGTTGTCGATGCCGAGCGCGGCGCGCAGGGCCGGGGTCACGCTATCCTGGAACACGGGACCGCCCTGAGCGGCGAGCTCGTCGCACTTGAGTCCCGGACTCTCCGGGTGAAAGACGGCAGCATGCCGCTCGACTTCGTCGCCGCCCGCGCCCGACACGGGATCTTCGTGGCACTCGGCGCAGCCGCTGGCGTTGAATAACGGGCCGAGACCGACGGCGGGCGTAAAGGTGCTGTCGAACACGACCAAGCCGCTGTCGAAGCGGGCGCGCTCGGCTGCCGGCAGGCCAGGCAGCGGATCCCCGGGCTGTACCCGAGGACACGCCGCGGTCATCACGACAACCACGATCAGCCCGTAGCGCGTCATGGCGTGGGGTCCACGCCGGTTTCCATCCGGCCGACGCGCTCGATCGTGTACGCGACGAGACCCGTTGACCTGCCGCCGAACTGGGCGCGAACCACGTCGCCGCTCTTCAGCTCACCCAACCCAATGGACGCGGGCTGCCCACCTTCTCGATCCGTGATCGGTACTCCGGCAGGTACCTGGAGTCTCACGATTCGAATGGCGAGGCCGACGCCGGTAGTGACCTCGAGGATGCGCGTGCGGACGTCCACCGCCCGAATCGCGCCGCGCACGCTGTCGTGCGGGGCGGTGGGTTGCTGGGCGGCCACCCCGATCGGACCGACCAACAGGGCGAGCGACAGAAGCGAGAGCCGTTGCATAAAACCCTCCTGGCAAGGCTGCAGGACTATACTCACGCCACCACTACGGGCGTCAACCCAGGCTTAGTACCCTCCGCGTCCGGTGGTGTTGTATGTTGCTGTCGCTTGTTCCTCGACTCGCCGACGTTCCTTCTGGTGTTCGCCTACGCCATCCTCAGCCGGCTGGCGTACGTGCTGTTCGTGGGTTGGACGCTGCGGCGTGAGGAACGCGAGCGATCCTACGCCACCCGCTTCGGTCCGGCCGAGGCGTTCCGGCGATTTCGCCGGCACGCGGCATGGGTCATGTACCACGATGGCTTCGCGTTCATCCTGCTCTGCGCGGTGACACGCAATACCTGGACGGTCCCGTTTTCGCCCGCCGTCACGTTCACGGTGGGTGCGGCGCTCACGCTGATCGGCGTCGGCACCAAGCTTTGGGCGGCGCGCACCCTGGGCGCTGACGCGTACTACTGGCACAACTTCTTCGAGCCAGATGCGGCGACAGGTCCCGTGTCCTCGGGTCCGTACCGGTTCGTGTCTAATCCGATGTATACGATCGGGTATCTGCAGACCTTCGGGCTGGCGCTGATACTGCGGTCGTTCCCTGGGATCATCGCCGCGGGATTCTCCCAGGCCGCGATTCTCGCCTTTTACTTCATCGTGGAACGTCCGCACTTCCGGCGACTGCACCACCCTAGCTGACCACGCTCAGAGCGCGTCTATTCTGCCGTGTTCGACACGGTGCCCTTCTACTATATGCGCCTTCTCGAAGAGGAAAAGCCTATGCGACGTGGTGCCAGTCTACTCGCCGCCCTGCTGGTCGCACCGTCTCTGCTGCTCGCGCAAGGTGGGTCGATCCGAGGCCGTGTGACCGACGCGGCTGGCGCGCCGCTCGCCCGCGCGAGTATCTCGGCCGAAGGCTCGGGCCTCCGCGCCGAGAGTGACGAGCAAGGTCGCTACGAGATCCGGGATCTGTCCCCCGGCACCTACACGGTGCGCGTGCGGATCCTCGGCTACGTGCCGCAGTCAGCGCGGGTGACGGTGGCGAGCGGTGCGGTGACGCAAGACTTCACCCTCGCCGAGCAAGCGATCGCGCTGTCACCCGTCGACGTGACCGTCGGCTCGCGCGCGCGCCACACGGCCGCCGAAGAGCTGGCGGTGCCGGTCGACGTGTTCACCTCCGAGACGATGAAGCTGCAGGGCGCGACCGAGACGGGGCAAATCCTGCAGTCGCTCGCGCCCTCGGTGAACTTCCCGCACCAGAGCGTCACCGACGCCACCGACATCGTGCGGCCGTTCACACTGCGCGGGCTGGCACCCGATCACACCCTCGTGCTGGTGAACGGCTGGCGCCGCCACCAGACCGCGCTGGTGAACACGTTCGCGTACGGCACGGGCGCCGGCTCGAGCGGCGTCGACCTGAACGCGATCCCGTCGAGCGCCGTGGACCGGATCGAAGTCCTGCGTGACGGCGCGTCGGCGCAGTACGGCTCCGACGCGATCGCCGGCGTGGTCAACATGGTGCTGAAAGAAGGACAGCTCACGCCGTTCCTCAACACGAGTGTGGGCCGCTATTCGCCCAACGACTATGACGCCGACGGGACGACCGTGAACGTGAACGGCGGCTTCGGAGTAGGCATCGGACGCGGCTCGCTCGGCATCTTCGGCGAGTTCCTCGACCGCCAGCCGACGAATCGCGCCTGGGCCGACATTTACGAGGACGCCGGCACGGGGGTCACGGACTCGATCGTCGATGGCCGTGTGGTCGTGAAGCGGAATTCCGCGCCGCAGCCGAATCATCACTGGGGCGACGGGCTCGAGCGCGACGTGCTGACGATGGCGAACCTCAGGCTGCCGCTCAACGATCAGGGGACCACGGAGTTCTACAGCTTCGGCGGCTACAGCTATCGCGAGGGCACCGGAAATGGCTATCGCCGCTGCGCGGTCGACTGCGCGAGCTTCATCCAGAGTCGCAGCTGGTCGGAGATCTTCCCGCTCGGCTATCTCCCGGAGTTCGCCCCCAAGGTGACCGATTACTCGATCGCCGGCGGCATCCGGGCGGCGACCGGCGGCTGGTCCATCGATATCGGCACTTCCTACGGCTTCAGCCGGTTCGACTACCACGTGCGCAACACGCTGAATGTCTCGCTGGGCCCATGCCTCGATCCGGCCAATCCGTGCGCGCCCGGCCCCGACAGCGTGTTCGGCACCGGCGATGAGATCGCGAACCAGACGTCGTTCTTCGCCGGCCGGCTCGAGCGGGACGAGCTGTCGCTGGGGATCAACGCGACGAAATCGGTGACGCTGGGGCTGCCCGCGCCCGTGAACGTGGCGGTGGGCGCGGCATTCCGGCGCGAAGGCTACCAGATCGCGCAGGGCGAGCTCGCGTCGTATGTCGACGGCAATCACCTGGGCCCCGATTCCAGCGACGGCCGCCCCTATTCACAGGTGTTCCCCGGATTCCGGCCTGCCGACGAGTCGAACTCGAACCGCACGAACGTCGGCGTGTACGCGGATCTCGAAACGAACCTCAGTCCCCAGGTCCTGGCCAACGTGGCGGGCCGGTTCGAGAACTACTCCGATTTCGGGTCCCTGTTCACGGGGAAAGGCGCGGTCCGCTTCCAGCCCTCGCCGCGCTTCACGGTACGCGCGGCGGTGAGCACGGGCTTCCGCGCGCCGGGGCTGGGCCAGTCGCACTTCAGTCACGTCTCCACCAACGTCATCGGCGGTGTGGTTACCGACGTCCTGATCGTGCCGGTGGGCGACAGCGCCGCCAAGCTGTTCGGCTCCAAGCCGCTGAAGGCGGAGAAATCGGTGAACCTGAGCGCCGGGTTCGCGTTCAGTCCGAGCGACGCGGTCACGTTCACGGTGGACGCCTTCCAGATCAACCTGAACGATCGGATCCTGCTGGGCACGACATTCGACGATAGCGTGAGCCTCGCGCTGCTCGCCGCGAACGGATTCACCAACGTGGGCGGGATTCAGTACTTCACCAACGGGCTCGACACCAAGACCCGGGGGGTCGATTTCACGGCCGAGCTGCGGCGCCAGGCGGGGGCGGGCATGCTGAACGTGACCGCCGCGGTGAACTACACCGAGAACAAGATCGTGTCGGTCGATCCGTTGCCGACGGTGCTGGACACGGCGGGCTCCACCGAGCCGGGGATCATCGATTCGGTGACCTACATCGGCATCACGGCGGAGCGGCCCGACTGGCGCGGCACGCTGACGGGCCAGTATTCGGTCGGCCGGTTTCACTCGCTGCTGCGCGCGTCGTACTACGGCAAGTTCTCGTCCGCGCAGCCCGGCTTCTGCGACTTGTGCCGCGAGCGCTACGGCTCGAAGAGCCTGTTCGACGCGGAAATCGGCTATCGGTTCGCGAGCGTGGATCTCGCGCTCGGCGTGCGGAACCTGTTCGACACCTATCCGGACACGCCGAGCTCGCAGGTGATCGTGGATTCGTTCGGGGACCGGTCGATGGATTTCAACAATAACTTCGGGACGTTCCCCTGGGCGGCGGCGTCGCCGTTCGGTTACAACGGGCGGTATCTCTACGCCCGGGCGGAAATGAATCTGTTGCGGTAGTGAGCACCCGCGGTCTCACTTTCTAGATCGGGAGGAATTCATATGGTCGCCGCAAACCGTTTCCTGAGCCTCGCAGTAGTCGGTGCGCTGGTGTACGGCGTGCCCGCGGTGGCGCAGAACGGCCGGATTCGAGGAACCGTGCGTGATGCCAGCGGTGGTCCGCTGTCCGGCGTGACGATCCGCGCCCAGGGTCCGGCGGCAGGACGCGCTACCACCGGGACCGACGGCAGCTACCGGATCGAGAATCTGGCACCCGGGACGTACGCGGTTTCGGCATCGCTGCCTGGCCTGCGCACGCAGTCGCAGCAGGACGTGCGCGTCGCGGCAGGCACCGAGACGACCGTCGACTTCGTCATGCAAGCGCTCCAGCTTGAAGCAGTCACCGTGACCGCCACGTTGCGCGAGGAGCGGCTCGCTGATGTTCCGTTTTCCGTCGCCGCGCCGACCGAGCAGGCCCTGCGCCTGCGCGGCGCGGAGAACATCGAGGCCGTGGCTGCCAACGTTGCGGGATTCAGCGTGCAGAACCTCGGCCCGGGGCAGAGTCAGGTCGCAATGCGCGGCGCCTCGTCCGGCCAGATTGCCCGCGATCAGCCCGGCGTGAAGGAGCAGGTGGGCGCCTATTTCGACGAGTCACCCGTCTCACTGTCGCTGTTCACTCCGGACGTCGACCTGTTCGATGTGGACCGGGTGGAGGTACTACGTGGACCGCAGGGCACCCTGTTCGGCGCTGGCTCGCTAGCCGGTACCGTACGCTACATCAGCACTGAGCCGCAGCTCGGCGTGAGCAGCACGTTTGGTGAGGCCGGCGGCCATTGGGTGGATGGCGGCGCCCCTGGCAGCACCGCGAAGATAGGCCTGAACGTCCCATTGGGCGCGCGGGCGGCGCGTCGCGCCGTCGGGTACAGCAATAGGTTTGGCGGTTGGATGGTCGCCGTCCCGCCCGCCTTTTACCTAAACAAGGATGTCAATTGAAGCGACCCGACGGGCCGCCGCGTGGGTCTCCGCCGT
>JBLNGI010000113.1:0-4666 GCA_050264615.1 Gemmatimonadota bacterium | reverse complement strand
TTCCCTCGCAGGTTACCACGGCGGTCTTCAGCATCGGCGTCAGTGTCGGCATCGCGTGGACCGTGTGGCGGCTCGTGCCGCTGGCCGTGCGCCGCACGACGGCAGTCGGCGTGGTCGCGGCTGGCGCGTTTGACGACTTTCAGGACGCCGCCGCGCTCGTGCTCGGCACCCCGACGCTGATCTGGGTGTTTCTGGGCGGTGCGATGGTGACCTTCGCCTCCAACGGGCTCGTCGCGTGGGCGGCGGCATTCATGCAGCGGATGCATGGGCTGTCCATTGCGCGGGTCGGCGCGGAGTTCGGCGTATGGGCGCTGGTCGGCGGCGTGTCGGGGGCGCTCGTGGGCGGCAGGCTGGCGGACCGATTCCAGCAGCGGACGCGCGGCGGCCGCGTGCTGGCGTCGGGAGCGGGGTTCGTGCTCGGTGCTCCCGTGTGCGCGGCGTTGCTGCTCGTCGAAGACCTGCGGTGGTTCGGGCCGCTGATCATGGCGACCTACTTCCTGTACACGTGGTACAACGGACCGCTGGTGGCCGTGATTCTCGACGTGGTACCGCCCGCCGTGCAGGCATCGGTGCTCGGCGCGTTCGTGTTGTTTTCCCATCTCGCCGGTGACGCCCTCGCGCCGCCGCTGATCGGCTATCTGTCGGATCGGCTGGGCGATCTGCGGACGGCGATGCTCCTGCTCCCGGCCGTTGGCATGCTCGGCGGCCTGGTCATCCTGATCGCGTTGCAGACGGTCGGCCGCGACATGGCCCGCGTCGGGAGCGCGTCATGAAGATCGCCGTGATCTTCGATTCGCCGCATCCGGAATGGGAAGACGAAGCGTTCAAGCGTGAAGTGGAGGAGAAAGTCGAGGAGGCCGAGTACGACGTCGCGCGCGCGCTCATGGCGGGCGGACACGACGTGTTGATGATCGGCATCGGCGACGACGTCTCGCCGCTGCTCACGAAACTCGGCGCGTTCCAGCCCAAGCTCGTGTTCAACGGCTGCGAAGGATTTCGCAAGAACGCGCGCCACGAATACGCGATCGCGGCGCTGCTCGACATGTACGGCTATCGCTACACGGGCTCGTCTCCGACGGCGCTGCTCGTCGCGCGCAATAAGTCGCTCACCAAGAAGGTGCTCGCCTTCCACGGGATCCGCGTGCCGGCGTTCGCCGAATTCCACGAAGGCGACGAGTTCGTGCGTCCGTCCGAGCTGCGGTTCCCGCTCATCGTCAAGCCGCTGCTCGAGGACGCATCCATCGGCATCGCGCAGGCCTCGGTCGTCGAGGACGACGCGAGCCTGAAGCAGCGGATCGAATTCATCCACAGCAAGTACCATCAAGCGGCGATCGTCGAGGAGCTGGTCGAAGGCCGCGAGGTCTACGTCGGCCTGATCGGCAACGACGACCTCGAGGTGCTCCCGCTGACGGAGATGACGTTCGGCGAGCCTGAAACGGCGGAGCACCGCATCGCGACGTACAAGGCCAAGTGGGACGAGGATTACCGGAAGAAGAAGAAGATCAAGAATGTCTTCGCCAAAGGCGTCTCCGAGCAGCTCACGACCCGCATCGGCGAGATCTGCTCCACCGCCTTCCACGCCCTGTGGCTGCAGGACTACGGGCGCGTGGACGTGCGGCTCGCGCACGACGACGAGGTGTACGTCCTCGAGGTGAACCCGAATCCGTTCATCGCCGACGAGCACGAGCTGGCGGAGGCGGCCAAGAAGGCCGGGCTCAAATACAACGCGTTCATCCAACGCATCGTGGATGAGGCGCTGGCGCGATGAGCCGCCGCGAGGTGCCCACGCCCGAGCTGCGCTGCTCGCGCTGCCACACCGAGCTGAAGCGCTTCTGGAGTCATTGCCCCAGCTGCAGCCGCCGGCAGGAGTGGCGCGACACGCAGCGCGAAACCGGGGCCGAATGCGCGTACTGCGGCTGGATGGTGTCGGACGCGTCGTCGTTCTGTCCCTGGTGCGGACGCAACATCCAGGATCAGGACTAGAGCGACGAGCCGCTCAAGGCCCCCAAGGGATTCAAGTACCAGCGCCGCTGCGAATGGGGTTGCGGCGGCGGCGTCATGTACCCGATGCGGTTCTGCCCGTGGTGCGGTCGCGAGCAAACGTGGAAGTACGATGATTTCCAGAACGTCTGCCCTCACTGCGACCGCGGGGTCGACGACTGGATGGCGACGTGCCCCTGGTGCGGTGAGGATGCAACGGGTCGCGATCTCATCCCCCGCGCCCTGCGTCGCGCGCGCCGTTTGCTCATCGTGTCGCGGATTCGCGACTGGCACTACCGGGTCGCGCTCCGGCCCGGCGTGTCGGGTGTCGCGCCTCGCGCGCCCAAGGTGATCGAGCTCGATCGTCGCTACGTCACGGGCAAGCGGCGGCGCGATGAGATCTCGTGGAACATGCTGACCGGGTTGTTGCTCCACGAGCTGGGACACTCGTTCCTGTATCATCACTGGTCGTGGACGCGCATGGGCCGGTTCCGGCGCGCGTTCGGCGAAGTGCGGAAGGCGTATCGCGTGGCGGACGAGCACTGGGTCGACTTCGAGCGGCGCCGGATCGCGACGACGCTCACCGACTATGTCAGCGCCTACGCCGCGACGCATCCGCAGGAAGATTTCGCGGAAACCTTCCGGTTCTACGTGATGCGCCGCGGCCGCCTGCGCGAGTTGTTCGCCGAGTTCGGCCGCAAGCGCAAGGGCGTGCGGCTGTACGAGAAATTCCTGGTGTTACACGATTTTGTGCGGAGTCTCCGGGGCTGGAAATAACAGCGGCGAGGGGTTGTTGCCGCCCCTCGCCGCCCTTCGCCGCTGTCCTTCTAGTACAGCGTGACGTTGAGGCCAAACAGCAGCTGCAGCGATGAACCGTCGTGAATCAGGGCACGCGCTTCCACGAAGGGATGCGTCTGCCCGTAGCGCGTTTCGAACCCTCCGAGCAGGTCGAACCCCGTATCGGAGTTGCCGCCCCCGCTCAGCACGTTGAGACCGCCGCCGAAGTACAGCGGCGCGCCGGGGGTGCGGAACTTCAGGTCGCCGCTGAAGCCCACCAGGTTCCCCGTGTTCACGAAGTAATAATCGAACGACGGGTACAGCTCGATCGAGGAGCTCAGCGGCAAATGCAGCTGCGCGCCGATCGATCCCTCTTCCATGTCGAAGTTGTAACCGCCGCGCACCCCAAAATGCGAGCGCTGGGCCTCGACACGCGCGACGCCGGCCGCGCACAACAGCAGCGCGACTGCCGCCAGGATACGTCGAATCATGGTTCGATCCTCCGGTTGTGGTGCGACCCGCAGTACCCGGAGGACCGAGCCAATGTTCGCGAGGTTCCAACTGACGACCGCTACGCCAGTGACTCACATCACACGGCCGTCTCGCTCCAGGCGCGGATCAACCCGCGAAGCAGTACGCGCAGCCCTTCTCCTGCGTCCGCGCGACCGCCAGCACACCCGACGGGACGACCTGGACACCCGGCATGAGCGCGGCGACCCAGTCGGCTTTCACCGCGGCGGCATCCATGCTCATCTTCTGCGCGACCATCGCGCTGTACACCGTCAGCGCGACGTTGCAGACGCCGATCATGACGCCGCTGGCCAGCAATGCCTCCGTGCCGGTACCCGGCAGGGGGAGCGGCAGGACTTTGGCAAAGATGTTCTTCGTCGCGGGCGCCTCGCCGTCCTTCACGTTGAAAGCCTCACCGAGCTTGTACTTCGCCCACACCTCGTCGCGCATGGCCATCGGAATTGCCGCGTGGCGCATGATCACGACGCCCGAATTGTCGGCGTCCTTCGTGCCGTAATTCTCGTTGTTGCCGTTGAGCCAGACGCGCGGCCAGATCACCGGCATGCCGCTGTTCACCTCGGGCGCGTCGAATACCATTTTGTGCTTCCCGGTGATCCGGTTGAGCCACGTCTCGAATGCCGCATCCACGCCGCTCGTCGATCCGCGGCGCGGCTGTGCTTCGAGCCGCAGCGGGGTCAGGCTGGCGAGGCCCGCGGCCGCGGTGGCGGCAAGAGTACCCAAGAAGCCGCGGCGGGGGGTGGTGACGTCGTTGAACTCGAACATCGGAAACCTCCTCAGATGGTGAACTACGGGGCGCGGCGTGTGGCGGACCGCGTTGGGTAAGCGACATCGGGTGGCGGATCGCCGTTCGGCCAGTCGTGCTCCTTGCCCCTGTAATCGGGGCGCGGTTGCGCATTAACGTAAGCGGCCACGTCAACGGCCTGCTGATCGGTGAGCGTTCCGGGTGCATCGAACGGCATGTTGCGACTGATGAAATCGGCGGCGGTGCGGACGCGCGTCATCCCGGCGCCCACATTATAGGACCTCGGACCCCACACCGGCGGAGCGACCGCCGTTCCTTCTCCTTTTCCACCGTGGCACTTGGCGCACGAGCTGCTGAAGACGCGCGCGCCGGCTGCGGTGTCCGGTGAAAACGTAGCCCATTTCTGCAAGCGCGCACCCGGCGGAGCGGCGGGCGGCCCAATCCGGGTACCGCGCGACAAGAACGCCAGGTACGCCACGATGTCGCGCATGTCAGCGCCGGCCGGATCGAGCGCAGCGCCGTTCATGCTGCGGCGGAAGCAATCGTTGACGCGATACTCGATGGTTTCGACGATGCCACTGCGGGAACGGTACTGTGGATAGCGGGCGAAGACGCCGACCCAGGACCCGCTTTCAC
>JBLNGI010000112.1:0-2639 GCA_050264615.1 Gemmatimonadota bacterium | reverse complement strand
GGCTCGGCTCTGGATCAGGAGAGTCCTGGTTCGATCCCAGGAGGGGCAACTCGAAGCGGCCGCTAACGCGGCCGCTTTGTCTTCTCCGGCTGTCTCCTGCCCCAAGGTCCAGTAACCGAATTCGGCCGCTGCCCCTACGGCGACTTAAGGGCGGCGATTGCTGCGCTGCGCGCTCGATCCAGGGAGCCTATTTTTCTAGTACATGCTAGCCGTCATTCTCTTGGTCTCTGCCGCGCAGGGCCCAACAGCGGCCGCTCGCGCCGTCTCCACTCCACCCGTCATTGATGGCCGCCTGACTGATCCCGCCTGGCTCGACGCCACGCCCGTCAGCGGATTCATCCAGCGCGAGCTGCACGAAGGGCAGCCGGTCACCGAGCGCACCGAAGTCCGCATCATCACCGACGGCGAGGCGTTGTACGTGGGCGCATGGCTCTACGACAGCGAACCGGCGGGTATCGTCCCGGGCGCGCAGGTGCGCGACGGGGACATCTCCAAAAGCGACTACTTCGGCATTCTCCTCGACACATATCACGACCGCCAGAACGGCTTCGTGTTCACCACCACACCGGCCGCGATCGAGTACGACGCGCAGGTCGTCAACGAAGGCGAAGGGGGCGGAGTGCAGCTTCCCGGGCAGACGTCGGCGATGGCCGGGGCGCTGGGTGGATTCAACGTGAACTGGGACGGGACCTGGACCGTCGCGACCTCGGTCGACTCCGCCGGCTGGTACGCCGAGTTTCGGATCCCCTTTACCACGCTGCGGTTTGGCGCGGGCGAGACGCAGACCTGGGGACTCAATCTGGTCCGCAGCATCCGGCGCAAGAGCGAAGAGGCGTTCTGGTCTTTCATCCCGCGCCAGTTCAGTCTCATGAAGATCTCACACGCGGGGACGCTCGAAGGCGTGCAGGTGCCGTCGCGTCGCGTCTGGTACGTCACGCCGTACGCGCTCACCGGGAGGGAACGCAACTACCTGGTCGAGCCCGAGGCGCACGGGCGCAGTGAGGTGGGCGGTGATCTGAAGCTCGGCCTCACGCAAAGTCTCACGCTCGATCTGACGTACAACACCGATTTCGCGCAGGTCGAGGTCGACGAGCAGCGGACCAACCTCACGCGCTTCCCGCTGTTCTTTCCGGAGAAGCGCCCGTTCTTTCTCGAGAATGCCGGGATCTTCTCCGCGGGTACGCCGCAGGCCGTCGATCTGTTCTTTACCCGCCGCATCGGCATCGACTCGTTCGGCCAGCCGGTGCGCATCGTGGGCGGCGGCCGCGTGACGGGGCGCCTCAGCGGCCTGACCGTCGGCGGCCTGCAGATCTTCACCGAGGATCAGAGCTATTCGGTATTCCGCGTGGGGCGCGAGCTCGCGACCCGCTCGCGCATCGGCGTCATCGGCGTGCAGCGCATGGCGACGGACGTCGCCGAGGACTGGAATCGCGTCTTCGGGGTGGACGGGCGTATCGGCATGGGCGACGCGTGGACCGTGGACTGGTGGGGCGCCGGATCTGCGAAGCCCGGTCCCGCTGACGACATCGCGTACAGCGCGCGGCTCGGCTATGAAACGCAGCGCTGGAGCAACGTCGCCCGATACATCCAGGTCGGGAGCGAGTTCGATCCGCAGGTGGGATTCCTCAATCGGACCGGCGGGTACCGCTACTACGAAGCCGGCCTGATGTGGAAGCAGCGTTTCCCCGGCGTGCCGTGGCTCAAGGAATGGCTCCCGCACGCCAACTATCGCGGCTATTACCGGCTCAACGGCTTCTGGCAGGAGGGTCGGCTCCACCTCGATCTGACGGAGTTCGATCTCGCCAACGGCGGCCGGTTCGGTCCCGAGATGAACGTCGAGCATCAAGGCCTGGAGCAGCCGTTCGAGATCTCGCCGGGGGTGACGCTCCCTGTCGGCTCGTATGACTACACGTCATTCGCCTTTGATCTCGCCACCAACCCGAGCGCGCCGTTCTGGCTGACGGTGCGCACGGACATCGGCGGATTCTACGATGGGACTCGGGCCGGTGGCGTGGTCTCCGTGGGCGCGCGCAGCGGCAGCTTCTTCAATACGTCGGTCACCACCGAGTACAACGATGTCCGTCTCGCCGAGGGAGACTTCATCCGCAAGCTGATCAACGCCCGGGTCGCGTTCTTCTTCACGCCGCGCGTCATGTTCCAGACCCTGGTGCAATACAGCAACCAGGTGCAGGCGTGGTCCGCCAACGCGCGCTTCAGTTGGCTCAGCAATGCTGGAAACGGGCTGTTCGTCGTGTTCAACGAGGGACGCTCCGCCGACAGCTTTTTCAGCTTGAACGAACCGTACGCTCGCTCGCTGATCGTGAAGTACTCGCGCCAGTTTGGAAGCGCCGGCCAATGATCGGGACCTTGCAGCTCTTGGCGTTCATCGCGATCCAACAGCCGGCGCTGGGGGTGACGGGGTTGCGCGTGGAATACCTCGCCAACCCGCTGGGCATCGATGCGCCGCGCCCGCGCCTGAGCTGGCGCCTGACGAGTGCCGGGCGCAACACCGTACAGGGCGGCTACCAGATCCAGGTCACGCGAAACGGGACTCGGGTTTGGGATTCGGGACGTGTCGGCTCCGATGCATCGGTGTTCGTATCGTACGCGGGTCCGCCTCTCGAGTCGCGGACACGCTA
>JBLNGI010000111.1:0-5414 GCA_050264615.1 Gemmatimonadota bacterium | reverse complement strand
CCCGGCGAAGGCCTTGGCCGAACCCAGCCCGGCATAGAAGTCCGCAGAGAAAAACAGGTCGTGGTCGCCCGCGCCGAACCACGGAACGCTCGGGCCGACGACGGCGCCGAATTGCACGCCGCGCGCGACGTCCTGAACCCCGGTGAGGGCGTCGAACCCGCGGACCGTCAGGAACGAGACCGAGCGCACACCGACGACGGCGTTGAGCCGCATGTTGTGGACGGACGCGAACGGGCCGCTGACTGGCGCGCTCGTGTCCGGGACCAGGCCGGAGTCGGAAACGATCACGGGCTGCGCAGCCACCGTCATCCGTTCCTCGGTCAGGAGCGCACCCAGGAACGCACTCCGGCCGCTGAGGCCGATGCGCGCCACGGCGCCGACGTCCGCGAAGCGGCGCCGCGCGCCCAGCGCGATGGCCTGGCCATCGGGCCGCAGAAACGACCTGTAGTCGCGCAAGTCGCGGTAGCCGACGTGCCAGGCGGTGCGCTGCAGGTCGGTAATGAACGTGTGACCGACGGCAAAGCTCACCGTGCTGCCCAGCGGAGTGCGGTCGGCCACGAACTCGAGTGTGTAGGGCCGACGAAACGCCTGATACGCGACGAACGCCACGCCCACACCGTCGCGATAGGCCAACCCTCGCTCGCCGCGAATCGCGAGGAATACGCCGCGGCCAGCGACGTTGCTGTTCCCGATACGCAGCGCCACGGGCTGCCCGTCCCGAAAGCGCAAGGTGAAGACGGTGGGGATTTCGTCGATGGTCTCGACCTCGATCCGCACGCCCCCGACGTCGTCGGGCAAGGCACGCACCGTCGCGTCGGCGAGGAACGGCTGGAAGCGCAGGATGCGCTCCGATTCCGTGCGCAGCTGCTCGGTGCACGGCTGTCCGACGGAGAATAATAGAAAGCGACGGATCACCTCCGCCTTCGTAGTCGTGTGATGCAGGCCGATGGCGCGGGCGAGCGGTCGCAGCAAGCGGGGGAACTGGATGAACGAAGGGTCGCGCGGGACGATGGCGATCGCCGAGACGATCTGGCCATCACACTGCACGAGGGTCGGCCCCGGCGCCGTCAGGGGCAGCACGACAAGCATCCAGGACACGTAGTGCATCGTTGCTCGGGGCGAAACGTACGGCGCGCGGCAGGCTTGGAGTAGTAAGAGGAAGTAGTAAGACATTTGTGCGATAGCCGGTTCCGCGACGTGTGGGCATCATTCGCACCTGTGACGAGCATCCTGACGCGGCGGCGAACGGTCATCGGGCTCGCCGTGCTCACGGCGCTCCTCGCCGGTGGCGCGTGGTGGCGCGCCGCCTGGATCGTCAATCAGCTGTTGGGCTCGTGGGCCGAGGCGACCGTCGCGGAGAAGTCTGGTGACGTGTACCGGCTCGATGTCGGCCGCGTACGGTTCAATTTCGCGCTCCGGCGCGTCGCCGTCGATTCCATCCTGGTGACCACAAACCGTACACTGAACGCGCTGCGCCCCCGACCGCTGGCGGCGCTGCGCTTCGCATTTCACCAATGCACCATCAGTGGCGTCCATCTCACCACGCTCATCCGCAACGGGGGGCTCATCGCCGAATCGTTCGGCTGCCGCGCGGTGAGCGTCGCGGTCGTGGTGCCCCCCTCCGACGGCCTTCCCGACACGCTGGGACAACCGCGCGCCGCCAGGCGCGCCTTTCTTGCCGTACAACAGAGTCTGCGGCTTCCGTCCTTCGCCCCTCGCGTCCGAATCGCGCGCAGCGACTTCCCGCGAGTTACGCTCGACTTCCGCCTGCAGCGCGCGCGGGGCAGCGACGCCCGCCTCCAGCTGGAGGATCTGCGCTGGCGCGTCAGCGGGTTCGCAATCGATCCCGCCGATACGGCGGCGGCTGCCCGCCCGCTGTTCAGCCGGACTGTCGAGCTAGCGACTGGCACCTTCGTCGGCCAACTCGACAGCGCCACCGCGGTGCGGGTCGGCGCGCTCCAGGCCAGCCTCACCGACTCGACACTCGACGCGCGCGGCGTTGCCTTCGCGCCGTCGGTGAGCGACGCCGCGTTCGGCCGGTCGCAGCGCTACCGCCGCGGCCTGATCAAGACCACGGTCGGCCGCATCGCGGTGCAGGGGATCGACGTCGGGGGCTTTGTACTCGGCCACGGGCTGCGCGCCCGTCGGGTCGAGCTGGACTCGTTGCGGCTGGACATCATGAGCGACCGGCGTCGAGCCTCCAATCCGCAGCGCCAGCGTCGCCGCACGCCCCAGGGCTGGATCGCCGGCCTCGACCGGACGGTGAGCGTGGACTCGGTGGTGCTCAAGCATGGAGAGTTCGTATATCGCGAGCGCCGCGGCGACTACGCACAGGCGGGCGTGCTCACGTTCGCGCGTCTCGACGCCGTTGCGGTCAATGTGCGCCACTTTCGGGGGCGGCGGACCAGCAACGACCCTACGACTCTCCGTGCCACCGCGTATCTGCAGAACATCGGGCGGCTCGACGCGCAGTTCGTGATACCGCTCGACGCCCCGCAGTTCGACATGCGTTTCCGCGGAACCCTCGGTGCGATGCCCGCCACCAGCCTCAATCCCTTCATTCGGGAGACGATGCCGCTCCGTCTCACCAACGGTCGTGTGGTGGGCATCAGCTTCCACGCGACGGTAACGGATGGTGTCGCGCGCGGTTCGGTCACACCGCGCTACAACGACTTGACGGTGGCGGTGACCCGACGTGGCTCATCGGGGATCATGGGCCACGGCGGAATCCTTGGCGGCGCGGCGCGCGGCATCGCGTCATTCTTTGGCAACTGGATGAAGGTGCGCGCCAACAATCCCGACGATGAGGCGGCGACGCCGCGCAGCGGTACGATCCGCCGCACCTTCACCTCGGACGAGACGCTCCCCGCGTTTCTGTGGGCGGGTGTGCGCGACGGGCTAATAGCGGTTGTAAAGAGATGAATGAAGGGGGTTGGAGGTAACGCTATGCATCGAGTATTGCTCATCGGCGCGGCTCTCGTGGGATGCGGGTCGCCACGGCAGACCGCGGCGGGTCAGGTGGACGCCCGCTCCTCCGCCGAACTCGTCGCGGAACGAATCAGGACTCGGATCGAGGCGGCCGGCGTCGTCATGGAGCTTCGCGCAGCAGGCGAGCCGGTTTACGCCAGTCTGGTCCTCCCCAGCTTCTACGAGCGCCGGCTCTACCGCGCCGCCTGGAGTGACGAACGCGGTCCCACACGGCTGGCCGACGACCTGATAGATGCACTGCGCCGCGCGGATCTCGAGGGGCTGCGGTCCGAGGACTACCATTTGGTTGGCATCGAGACCGTGCTCGCGGCCGTGCGCGCCGATGCCAAGCGCGGCCCCGCATTGGCGCCTGACCGATGGGCGGAACTCGATCTCTTGCTGACGGACGCGTTCCTGGTCTATGGGGCCCATCTGCTCGCCGGGCGAGTGAATCCCGAAACGCTCCGTCCGGAATGGGTGTCGAACCGGCGCACGGCCGACATCGCCGTCGTGCTGGAGGCAGCTCTGGCCTCGGGGAACATCGCCGGAACGCTAGCGGGGCTGGACCCGCCAGAAGTTGGCTACCGGCGCCTGCGCGACGCGTTGGGGCGCTATCGCGCGGTAGCCGCGGCGGGCGGTTGGCCCGTGATCCCGGACGGGCCGACGCTGCGGTTGGGTGAGCGCAGCAGCTCGGTGGCGGTGCTGCGTGAGCGGCTCCGCCTCGAAGACGACCTGGCGCCGGCGGAAGCACAGGACGCCGAGCTGTTCGACGAGCCGGTCGAGCAGGCCGTGAAGAAGTTCCAGGGGCGCCACGGCCTTACGGCAGCTGGCGTGGTGAGCGCCGCGACACGAGCGGAGCTCAACGTGCCCGTGGAACGTCGTGTGGAGCAGTTGGAGCTGAACCTCGAGCGCTGGCGCTGGTTGCCCAAGGACCTGGGCCGCCGTCACATCATCGTGAACATCGCGGCGTTCGAGCTGGAGGTGATGGATGGGGACGCGCTTGTGATGTCCATGCGGGTGGTCGTGGGGCGCCCCTTTGACCGCACACCGGTGCTCAGCGACACGATGCGGTATCTCGTGCTCAACCCTTACTGGCACGTGCCGAGCAACATCGCGAAGACGGAGCTGCTTCCGAAACTCAAGCGGGACCCGTCCTATCTGGCGCGATACAAGATGCGGGTCTTCCCGAGCTCACGCCTCGACGCCCAAGAGGTCGATCCCTCGACGGTCGATTGGTCTACCATCACCGCCGCCCGCTTCCCCTATCTGCTGCGCCAGGATCCGGGGCCGAGCAATGCGCTCGGCCGCATCAAGTTCATGTTCCTGAATAAGTATCACGTCTACCTGCACGACACGCCCGCGCGCCCGCTGTTCGAGGAAACCCAGCGTGACTTCAGCCACGGATGCATCCGCATCGAGCACCCGATCGAGCTCGCCGTGTACCTGCTGCGAAACAATCCGCGGTGGGATCGCGACGCACTCCTCACGGCGCTGGACGACGCGGAGGACCGCAGCGTGCCGCTGCCGGAACCGATCCCGATCCACTTGCTATACTGGACGGCGTGGGCCGACGCAGACGGGACGATCCAGTTCCGGCGGGATATCCACGAGCGGGATGCGCCCCTGCTTACGGCTCTGCGGGCGCCCCCTCCGCGAGCAGCCCCTCGAGCGTCGGGCCCAGCATCCTAAGGATCTGAAGCGGCAGCGCGCTCGTGAAGGTGTAGCGGTCGGCGGCCGCCCCCGAGACGTGGGCGGTGATGGCGCCGTAGAAACGGTCGCCAATAAAGAACACAACCGTCGCGGTCCGGTCGATCGCCCGGTCCTCGCTGACGAGCCCGTCCCGTCCCGCCACGCGGAACCGATTGTCGCCGGTCCCCGTCTTCGCGCCGATCACGAGGGGCGAGCCGTCGGCAGCCCGCACCGCACCGAACGCGCGTCGCGCCGTGCCGCGCGTGACTCCAGCGACCATTGCGGCCCGCACGACCGTCGCGATTTCCGACGCGAGCACGCGTTCTCCCCGGGGTGGCGACCGACGCAGCACGGTCTCGTAGGGCGTGCCGGCGGCGAAGTGGAGTTCTTCCACTCGCTGGACCGGGTAGCGGATCCCATCGTTGAGCAAGATGCCCACCAGCTCGGTGAGATCGTTTGGCCGGTCGGCGGAGCTGCCAATCGCGGTTGCGTAGGAGGGCATGAGCGACTCGAACGGGTAGCCCAGGCGCGCCCACGCGCGGTGGATCTCGCGGAAGGCCTCCGTCTCCGGAATCGAGCCGATCCGCCGGTCCGGCGCCGCAGGGCGCGCGTGCGGGGACCGCTCATCGCAAATCTCCTGGCGAACCGAGGCGCTGGCGTCGAGCACGTCCTGCTGAAGCGCACCCGGATGTCGGTACAGGTACGCCGCCACCCAAAGCTCCAGCGGGTGCATGCCGGCGAGGCGCCCACGGTCGGAG
>JBLNGI010000110.1:0-4777 GCA_050264615.1 Gemmatimonadota bacterium | reverse complement strand
CCAGCGTGAGATCCCTCTCGTCCTGCTCCTGCACGCCAACGAGCTGAACGCCGATCACCTCCACACCGTGCTCGAGCGTCTCGAGAGCCGCGGCTACCGCTTCGCGCCGCTCGCGCAGGTGCTGGCGGACTCGGCGTACCGGTCCGCCGACCGCTACGTCGGCCCGGCGGGGATGTCGTGGTTGATCAGATGGGCCGAGACCCGCGGCGTCGCGATACCGGCAGAGCCGCGCGAGGAGCCGTGGGTTAGCGAGCTGGCCGGGCTGTCCGGTTTCCGCTAGTTGATCTACAAAGAGGGATTCATTATCGACTAGAAGCATGACGACGGCCAGAGTGGCCGCATAGTGCCGCCCCCGCCGCCGGAGTGGTTGGTCGACTCGATGGGCAGCGAGCGACTCACCGTGTCGGAGGCTTCGGACCGGATCAGCGCGAACAGGGCGCGGCATCGCGGACGGATCGCGCCTCGGTCTTGGGCCGGTCGCGGACGCGTGTTCGGTCCGATAGGCGCGCAAGCGAAAGACCTGCTTGGGGCGCTATCCCGGCTGGCCGTCGATGATCCGCCGCTGATTCCTGAGCTGGTCCACGCGCCACAACAACCAGCGTGACCCGTATCGCACCCAGGCCTCGCGCTGCGTGACCCAGGTCTCCACGTGGTGAACCTGATTGTCCGGACGGAGCGCCATGCGATCGAGATGTTGCGAGACGATCGCGAACGCCGTATCGCCCGACACGCGCAAGCTGTCGATCGTGAACGTGATCGAATTCCATTGCTGGATGCTGTTCATGATCCCCTGGATGTACTGCTCCATCGCCGCGCGGTCGCGCGCGGTGCCGTCCGGCGTGATCGAGTGAAAGTTCGGCGCGCGCAGCGCCATCACCGCCGCAAGATCCCAGCGCAGGAACGCTGCCGTGTTCTGCTCGTACAGCCGTTCGAGCTCAGACCGGATCAGGCCAGCGCTGTCGGCTTGGGGAGCGACACGCGTGTTGCGAGAATGGGTGCGCCCGCACGCGAGTATGCTCGATAGGGCGACAAGACTGATGAGAGTCCTGATGTTCATACTCGTCTGACACATCTTACGAAAAAACCGTGCCTCCGGCGCCGCTCCCGATGTAAGGGCTTGGTCCTTCCTCATGCTCGCAGGCGCGCGAAGCGAAGGAGCTGCTTTTCGCATGCAACCTTCGGTCCAGAGCACCTATCCATCCCACATGACCATCCTCCTTACCGTCCTGGCGATCGCCGTAGCCCAACAGACTAGCGTCTCGCCACCCGTCGCCATCGTCAACGTGAACGTCCTTCCCATGGACTCCGAGCGCGTGCTCGAAGGCCAGACGGTCATCGTCGCGAACGGCCGCATCACGGGCCTTGGCGATGCGCGCCGCGTACAGATCCCTGCCGGCGCGCAGACCATCGACGGGTCGGGGAAGTACCTCATCCCGGGTCTCGCCGACATGCACGTCCATTTCCACGGCAACCCGCCCGACGAGTACCCCCTGTTGCTCCAGCTGTACGTCGCCAATGGCGTGACCACGATCCTGAGCCTGAAGGGCGCACCCCAGATCCTCGAGCTGCGCAGCGCGGTGATCGCGGGCCGAGTGTTCGGTCCGCGCCTGTACACGGTCGGTTCGTTCGTCAACGAGCCGTTCGTGACGACGCCCGACGAGGTCGAGCGCGCGGTCGTCGAGCAGAAGCGCGCCGGCTACGACTTCGTCAAGCTGCACGGCGACCTCACGCGCGAGGCCTACCATCGCCTGCTCAGCGTCGCGCAGCGGGAGGGAATCCGCGTCGTGGGTCATGCGCCGCGCAACTTAGGGTTAGAAGCGATGTTCGCCGAGCGCCCCGCTCAGTACGCGTTGGCGCACGCCGAGGAGTTTCTGTACGATCGCCAGAACCGTTCGACCGACTCCTCGCTGCCGTACGTCGAAGCGCGGATCCCCGAGCTCGCGCGCGAGACCGCGGCGGCGCGGATCTGGCTCATGCCGAACCTCACCGCGTACAAGATGATCGCGCGCATGGTGCACGACTTGCCCGCGGTGCTGGCGCGACCGGAGGTGCTCTACCTGCCGCGCTCGAGTCAGGTCATGTGGGGTCCGGCGACCAACCCCTACACCAATCGCATCCGCCCCGACCGCCACGAGCCGATGATGCAGCGCTACGCGCTGCTCGAGAAGCTGGTGCGGGAATTCCACGCGCGCGGCGTGCGCATGCTGATCGGGACAGACGCCATGAACACCGGCGTCGTTCCCGGCTACTCCACGCACGATGAGATGGCCGATCTCGCCCAAGCCGGCCTGCCGCGCTACGAAGTCCTGCGCGCCGCCACCGCCAACGCCGCCGAGTTCCTGGGCGAGGACGGAGAGCGTGGAACGATCGCGCCGGGGCAGCGCGCAGACTTGGTGCTGCTCGACGCCAACCCGCTGGTCGACATCGCCAACACACGCCGCATAGCGGGCGTCATGCTGCGCGGGCGCTGGTTGTCAGCGAGCGACATCGCGGCTATGCTCGAGCGGCTGCGCTCGCCGTCCTGAGCCTCACCCTCGTCCTTCTGCGTCTCGAAAGGGCCGTCGCGACATGAATCGCCAGGCACTTGTTGTAGCCCTACTCCTCGCGAGCCCGAGTCTTGGGCCAGCCTCGGCACAGACCACGTCGCGGGCGACACTGGCCGAGCGGCTCGGCTATCCGCGCGACGCCAAACTGCTGATCCTGCACGCCGACGACGTCGGCATGTCGCACTCCATCAACAGCGCGACGTTTCAAGCGCTCGACGCGGGCGCGATCAGCTCGGCGAGCATCATGATCCCCTGTCCGTGGCTGCCGGAGGTTGCGGCGTACGCCCGCAGCCATCCGAATGCGGATCTGGGCTTGCACCTGACCCTCAACAGCGAGTGGACGACGTATCGCTGGGGTCCCGTGACGTCCAAAGACCGCGTGCCGTCGCTGCTCGACAAGGACGGGTACTTCTACAACTCAACGCAAGAGGCCAGCGCGAAGATCAACCCGCGCGAAGCCGAGGTGGAGCTGCGCGCGCAGATCGAGCGGGCGCGCGCGGTCGGTATTCAACCGACCCACCTCGACTCGCACATGGGGCTCCTGTTCCAGACCCGTGAGCTCCTCGCGGTGCTCCTACGCGTCGCGCGCGACTATAAGCTCCCCGTGCTGCTCTCGCCCGATTTCGCGGTCATGGGCGGCGACACGACACTGTTTGCGGGCCTTGTGAAACCAACCGACATCCTGATCGATCACATCGTGACCATCATGCCCGACGTCCCGCCCGAGCGGTGGAACCAGTTCTACGAGGACAAGATCAAGCAACTACAACCGGGTGTCACGGAGATGATCATCCATCTCGGGCACGACGAGGACGAGCTGCGGGGGGCAATGGCCGGCTTCGACGGCTGGGGCGCGGCGTGGCGTGGTCGAGACACCGACTACTTCATGAGCGACGCGTTTCGGCGGCTGCTGCGTGAGAACAACGTGCAGCTGCTCGCGTGGCGCGAGATCGGAAAGCTCCGTTAGGTGGTGGGTCACATCCTCCGATAGAACACCCGTTCCCACGTGTTTCCGTCGACTTCTCGGGGGCGTGCAAACACGACGCCCAATCCAAACATGGTGGTACCGGTGTCGGTCGCACTCACGCGGTCGGTCCGGTTCATGAAGACGGCCTCGAGCCTTTCCGCCGTGCCGTTGCGACAGACCTTCGTGGCCGTAAGGAGCGCCCCCTCGATCGTCGCGTTCTCGAGCTCGAACGTGTCGCAAGGCTGTCCTGCTTCCTCGCCCATCCCCCGTATTTGGCCGCCCGATCCGACCTGAATCTCGATCCACCAGCCGTGACCGGAGACCTCGTAGTGGCCGGCGTATTCGCTGACGTTCTGCGCCACACTGGGCTCGGCGCGGACGTCTTTGTACTTCTCGCGCGTGACGCCGCGCTTTACGGACACCGCAGCCTTATGCTTGGTGAAGTCGGCCGCGATCTGCTGAGCACGTGACGCGCCGGTCGACTGCTGGGATGTGGCGATCGCAGGATAAACCAACAAACAGGTGACGAGGATTAGTGCGCGCATTGTGTCCCTCCGAAGCAGGCCAGTAAGAGCAGCACCTGCAATGGTGGACATTCCCGGTGGGCCAATGGTTGCGTCGTCGCCGAAAACGCGCCTCATCTTTCTTTTCTTTCTCTTATAAGAGCGCGCGGTTGTCATCCGAAGGACCTGCTTGTGGGAGGGGTCAGGGCCATCCAAAAGCAGGTCCTTCGCGACGCGCGCCTGCGGCGCGCTTCGCTCAGGATGACAGCGGTATCAGCGTTTTTGGAATAGGGGTTAGGGGAAAGAAAGAGTTTCGGACAAATCTTCCCAGGTAGGGTTACGGCCTTCGATCAGACTTATCTTCCGCGACCGCTTCCAGCCCTTGATCTCCTTCTCACGCACGATCGCGTCGCGAATGTCCGCGAACTCCTCGAAGTAGACAAGCCGGGTGACTCGGTATTTGAAGGTGAACCCGGCAACGAGGCCCTGCTTGTGCTCGTTAACACGCCGCGCGAGATCATTCGTGACGCCGGCGTAGAGCACTCGAGAGCGGCTGGCCATGATGTAGATGTGGTAGGTGCGGGTCACCTGTCAGGATGGTCGATGCTACCCTTGAGAGCGTGATCCTTTTTCTCCCTCCCTAATCCTTCTCTCCTCTCTTTTTTAAGCGAACGCGCGCCTGTCATCCTGAGCGAGCGCGATAGCGCGAGCGAAGGACCTGCTTTTGGGGAGAGCGGTCAGGGCCATCCAAGAAGCAGGTC
>JBLNGI010000109.1:0-4278 GCA_050264615.1 Gemmatimonadota bacterium | reverse complement strand
GACGCCGGTGCCGCTGCCCACGACCGGCGCGGAGCAGATGATCAGCCCGGCGTTCCGCCCCTAGATTACAGGCGCGATGCGCGCCTGCGTTCTCACCGCCACCGGCGGAATCGACAAGCTCCAGGTCACGCGGATTCCCGACGCGCCCCCTCCCGGACCGGGAGAGGTGCGCGTCGCGCGGCGCGCCGCCGCGCTCAATCACCACGAACTGTTAGTGGCGGACGGACTGCCCGGCACCGCGGATCGACTCCCGTGGGTGATGGGAGCTGACGGAGCCGGAACCATTGAAGCGGTCGGCCCCGGCGTGACCACGCTGCACGCCGGCGATCGCGTCATGCTGAACCCCGGGATCTCCGACTACAGCTGCGAGTTCTGCCGGGCGGGCGAGCACTCGCTGTGCGTCAATTACCGCCTGCTCGGCGAGCATCTTCCCGGGACGCTCGCCGAGCTGGTCACCGTGCCGGCGCACAACGTGGCGCGGACGCCCAATCTGTCTCCGGTGCTGACCTGGGGGGAAGCCGTGGCGTTCTCGCTGGTCACGCTGACGGCGTGGCGTATGCTGGTAACCCGCGCGAGGCTGCGCGCGGGGGAGACGGTGCTGGTCTGGGGCATCGGGGGCGGCGTGTCGCTGACGGCGCTGCGCATCGCCAAGATGTTCGGCGCGCGCGTGATCGTCACCTCATCGGACGATGCGAAGCTCGCCGCCGCACAGCAGCTCGGCGCCGACGTCACGCTCAATCACAAGACCCAGAAGGTGTCCCAGGAGGTCCGCGCCCTGACCAACAAGCGCGGCGTGGACGTGATCATCGAGAATGTCGGCGCCGCGACCTGGGATGAATCGCTGCGCTCACTCCGGCGCGGGGGACGACTGGTGACGTGCGGCGCCACCAGCGGGCCGCAGGTCGGTCTCGATATTCGCCGGCTGTTCTGGCATCACTGGAGCATCCTCGGCTCCACCATGGGGAATGCCGCGGAATACGCCGAAATCGTGCGGCGCCTGAGCCAGGGAGAGCTGCGGCCGATCGTCGATCGCGTGTTTCCACTCGCGCAGGCGCGCGAGGCGTATGACCGCCTGCGGAAGGGGGAGCAGCTCGGCAAGGTGGTCGTCGAGATCTAGTGCCAGTGCACGAGCAGCCAGGCCTGTCCCGCAGTTGGGACAGCGTAACCGCAGGGCCTGCCACAGCATCCACCCCAGTTTTCGACGCTTGGTTTCCGTTGCTTTTCCCCCTCTAAGTATTTAATTTTTATCAACTTAGCCTATTTCAGGCTCCTGACTCCAGACTCCTGACTCCCGATACTAATGACCGGTCCCAACGTCCGCGATCGCATCCTCCCGCGCCTCATCGAAGACGAGCTGAAGGAATCGTTCCTCGACTATTCGATGAGCGTCATCGTGTCGCGCGCGCTGCCGGATGTGCGCGACGGCCTGAAGCCTGTGCACCGCCGCATCCTCTACGCCATGCACGAGCTCGGCCTCGTCCCGGGCCGACCCTACAAGAAGAGCGCGACGGTCGTGGGTGACGTACTCGGCAAGTATCACCCCCATGGCGACGTGGCGTTGTACGACACGCTGGTGCGCATGGTTCAGGACTTCTCGCTGCGTTACCCGCTGGTGGATGGCCAGGGGAATTTCGGCTCGGTCGACGGTGATTCGGCCGCGGCCTACCGCTATACCGAAGCGCGTCTCACCCGCGTCGCGATGACGATGCTGGAGGACATCGACAAGAACACCGTCGCCTTTGTCCCCAACTTCGACGACCGGCTCAAGGAACCGACGGTGTTACCCGGCCGGCTGCCCAATCTGCTCGTCAACGGCTCGGCGGGTATCGCGGTAGGGATGACGACGAACATCCCACCGCACAATCTGAGCGAAGTCGTGCAGGCCGTGGTGCATCTGGTCGATCATCCCACGGCCACCGTCAAGGACATCCGGAAGTTCATCAAAGGCCCCGATTTCCCCACCGGCGCGATCATCTATGGCCGCGACGGGATCAAGGAGTGCTACGAGAAGGGCCGCGGGCGCATCGTCATCCGCGCCCGCGCGATCGCCGAAGAGAAAGAGTCGAGCGGCAAGCAGCAGATCGTCGTGACGGAGTTTCCGTACCAGGTGAGCCCGGAGCGCGTGCACGAGCAGATCCGCGACCTCGCGCTCGCCAAGAAGCTCGAAGGCATCAGCGACGTCCGCAACGAGTCGGATAAGGAGGGGATCCGGCTCGTCATCGAGCTGAAGCGCGACGTCATTCCGATGGTCGTGCTCAATCAGCTCTACAAGCACACGCAGATGCAGCAGACCTTCGGCGCCATCATGCTGGCGCTGGTGGACGGTACGCCGAGGGAGCTGACGCTCCTCGAGCTGTTGCAGCATTTCATCGAACACCGCCACACCGTCATCACGCTGCGCACGCAGTTCGAGCTGCAGCGCGCGCAGGACCGCGAGCACATCCTCGAAGGCTTGAAGATCGCCGTCGACAACATCGACGAAGTCATCAAGATCATCAAGAAATCGAAGGACACGCCCAGCGCCGACGCCGCGCTGCGCAAGCGCTTCAAGCTGTCGGAGAAGCAATCGGCCGAAATCCTCAACATGCGCCTGTCGCGGCTCACCGCCCTCGAGATCACGAAGCTCGAGGAGGAGCTGAAGGACGTCCGCAAGTTCATCAAGGAGTGCAAGGAGATCCTCGCCTCGAAGCCGCGGCGCATGAAGATCCTGAAGGAAGAGCTGACCGAGCTGGCGCAGGGCTTCGGCGACGCGCGGCGCACCGAAATCGTCGCCGATCAGGGCGAATTCTCCATCGAAGACCTGATCGCCGAAGAAGACATGGTGATCACGGTGTCGCACTCGGGCTACATCAAGCGGCTGCCGGTCTCGGCCTACCGCCGGCAGCGCCGCGGCGGGAAGGGCGTGATCGCCGCGCATCAGAAGGAAGACGACTGGGTCGAGCACCTGTTCATCGCGTCGACCCACGACTACGTCATGTTCTTCACCCAGCAGGGGCAGTGCTACTGGCTCAAGGTGCACGAGATCCCGCAGGCGGCGCGCGCCGCGCGCGGCAAGCCGATCATTTCCTGCGTCGCGATGAAACCGGACGAGCGCATCGCTGCCCTCGTCCCCGTGCGAGAGTTTTCCGAGGATCAGTTCCTGGTCTTCGCGACCAAAGACGGCGTGGTCAAGAAAACGGTGCTGTCCGAGTTCGGGAACCCGCGCTCGGTCGGCATCCGCGCCATCAACATCGAGAAGGGCGATCAGCTGATCGACGTGCAAGTCACCGATGGCAAGAACGACATCGTCCTCGCCACGGCGCGCGGCATGAGCATCCGGTTCCACGAGAAGGACGTGCGCGACATGGGCCGCACCGCCACCGGCGTGAAGGGGATCGAGCTCGACAAGAAAGACGCCGTCATCGACATGGTCGTGGTGCGCCGCAAGTCCACCCTCCTCACCGTCACGGAGAAGGGTCTGGGCAAGCGATCCGAGCTCGAGGAATACCGCGTGCAGCACCGCGGCGGGCGCGGCATCATCACCTTGAAGCACGGCGACAAGACGGGCGACATCGTCGCCCTGAAGGAAGTCTTGCCAGACGACGAGCTCATGATGATCACCGAGAAGGGCATCATGATCCGCGTCCCGGTCGAAGGCATTCGCATCTCCGGCCGCAATACCCAGGGCGTGAAGATCATGAACCTGACGCCCGGCGATGTGGTCGTGGATGTGGCGCGCGTGGTGAAGGAGGACGAGGACGAGGTCGAGGAGGACGACGATGAGACGCCGCCTCCCGCACCGAAGTCGAAAGCTGCCCGGGCCAAGACGCCCGCCAAAGCCAAGAAATAGCGTGGTCACGGCCCGGGACATCCAGGAAGCCGCGGCCGGCCTGCGCGGCGTGGCGCGCCGCACGTCGCTCGTCTACGTCGACGAGCTGGGCGCCCATCTCAAGCTCGAGAACGAGCAGTCCATCGGCGCCTTCAAGATCCGTGGCGCCTTCAACGCGATCCGCAAACTCCCCGACGCCGCGCGGCAGCGCGGCGTGATCACGTACTCCTCGGGCAACCACGGCCAGGCCGTCGCGTATGCCGCCAGGCACTTCGGCGTGCGCGCGGTGGTCACCATGCCCGAGACGGCCCCCGCGGTGAAGGTGGCCGGCGTGAAGAAATGGGGCGGCGAGGTCGTCTTCGCCGGGCGCACGTCCGAGGATCGTCGCCTCAAAGCCGAGGCGATCGCGCACCAGGACGGACTGGCCATCGTCCCGCCGTTCGATCACGCGGACATCGTCGCGGGTCAGG
>JBLNGI010000108.1:0-4260 GCA_050264615.1 Gemmatimonadota bacterium | reverse complement strand
GCCGTCGCGGCGGAGGTCGAGTCACCCGGCAGCGGCCGCAGCTCGCGCTTCGTGCCCTTTCTGGGCTCCCACAGCACCGCGCGGAACTGGAGCACTTGGGGCGCATTGCAGGTAGGATCGTGCACCGGCGTCTCGGCCCAGCCGACGACCTGGCCCGTGTTGTTGACGCCGCTCGCGAATCCCTGATAACCGCCCAACGTCGGTAGCGGTGTCATCACGCCGTCTTCGTAGAAGAACCCGAGACAGATCTTGCCCGTGACGCTGGGCAGGAATGCCGTGCAGCTCCACTGCTCGTTGAGTGGATCGGGGTCGGCGGTCTCGGCGATCCCGGCGACCAGCCCGTTGTTGCTGATGCCGGGCCACTGCACGATGCTATTCGGGCCGCCGAGTGTGCCGAGCGTGTCGAGTGAGCCCTTGCGCCACAATGCGGCGACGCGGGTCGCGTTGCCGGGACGATTCACGAACCCGGCGATCCAGCCGCTGTTGCTGATGCCGCTGGGCCGGTTGCGCGAGCCGCCGAGCGTGGGAAGGTACGAAATCGTGTAACGGGCCCCCGCCTCGAGCGAGGCTCGCGAGACCCGTGGGTCGAGCGAGTTGGACGAGTCATAGGCGCAGCCGTTCACAACGAGAATGAGTACGGCGCACAACGCGGAACGCATAGAGCCTCCAGGATGGTGTTGTTTCTCTCACCATACCGGAGGCTTACACGCGGTGCGCGCCGAAATCGGACTACGAAATCTCTAGAGGTAGCGCGCGACCGCCATCAATCCGAGTGTTAACAAGAGCATCACAGTTACGACCTTCCCCAGCACTTCGCCCCGAGCGCGGATTTTCTGAATCTCGGCCTGCATCCCCGGGCGCCGGTCAGGCGGCGCGCTCGCGATTTCCTGCATCAGTTTCATCGATCTCATCATGGCGGGACGCATCACGACGATGCCGATGAGGAACGCGAGCAGCGCGATTGCCCCGCCCGCCGCGAACCCTTTTCCCATCGGCGTAGCCATCAACGCGGCCATGTTGCCGCCCGAAATGCGCTGAAACAGCCACATCCCCGAGATGATGGCGATCAGCGCGAAGATCGGCATGATGACGGGGATGCGGCGCTTCATCATCCCGGCCATCACCTTTCCCGCGTCCGGCCCCATCTCAGTCAGTGTGGGCGCGAGGAAGAAGACCTGGAACGTCATCATCCCCACCCACAGCGCGCCAAAAAACACGTGGGCAAATCGCAGCAAGATCGTCAGCACGAGAGAGCTCCTCTAGGGTTTACAGGTAGTCGAATTTGGCTGCTGCGAATCGACAGGGGGAGTAGCTTCCATGTCATGGATCGCGCCTCCTACCCGCCCGCCGCCTCGGTCGCCAGGACGGTCGCCGAGCATTTTCGGCACCATGCCGCGGGGCGCGGGCCTGATGCCGACACGATCGAGCGGCTGATCAATGCCGCGTTCTGGGCATCGTTGCGGCGGGAGGAGGGCCGCGCGCCGACGATCTCACTCGCATACGTCCCACGCGAAGCTGCCGGCACGGCGCTGTTCGTGGAGCGCCCGCTGCCGCTCGATCCCCACACCCTGACGAAGCTGGCGCCGGCCGTGGAACGGCCCGGCATCCACCTCGGCGTCTGGCCGAACGGGAACGATCTGGTCGTCTGGGGCGCCACGCGCAACATCCCCGCCTACACCTTCGTGGTCGAAGTGATCGAGCCCGGGCTGCTCGTGATCAAGCACCGGCGCTCGGGTCCGGGCGGCAAGTTCGCGAACGTCGCGGTGCTGCACGGCGACGAGGTGAAGATCATCGACGAGCAAGGCACGAAGGCTTCGTCCGATTGCCCCGACATCGTCCTGACGCTGCTCGGCTCCGACCAGGAAGTCGACAACACGGACAACGTCCTGCTCGCGCTCGCGCTGTCGATGCGCGCGCACCGGCACGGCGGCTCGCTGCTCGTCGTGCCCCACGGCACGGACGAATGGCGGAAGTCGATTCTCAAGCCGGTTCCCTACACCGTCGCGCCGCCGTTTGCGAAGCTCGGCCAGCTCGTGAAGAGCGGCGTCCGCGATGGATCGTTCAAGGAGGCGGTGGATGCGATCGGCGGGTTGACGGCCGTGGACGGCGCGGTGGTGCTCAGCGATGCGTATGACGTCCTCGCGTTCGGCGCGAAGATCGTGCGTACCGACTCGGGAGCGCTGCTCGACGAGGTGCTCGTGCGTGAGCCGATCGTGGGCAACGCGCCGGTGAAGGTCGATCCATCAGAGCTTGGGGGGACGCGGCATCTGTCGGCCGCGCAGTTCGTGTTCGAGCAGCGTGATTCGCTCGCGCTGGTGGCGTCGCAGGACGGGCGCTTTACCGTCTTCGGATGGTCTCCTCGAGCAGCGATGGTGCACGCATATCGGGTTGAAGCGCTGCTGCTATAAACGCGTCGTACACCCGCTGCGACCACCAGCTGCGGCAGCGCTTGATCTCGGTCATCGCCGCCTCGTGCGTCATCGGCCCGCGATATGAGCGCGTCGTGGTGAGCGCATCGTACACATCCACGATGCCGACGATTTGCGCGGCGACCGGAATTTCATCGCCGCGCAGGCGATCCGGGTACCCGGTGCCGTCGTAGCGCTCGTGGTGCCAGCGAATGATCGGCTTCAGATCCCACGGGAATTCGACGGCGGCGAGCAGCTCGAGGCCCCAGATCGGGTGCATCTGCACGATCTCGAACTCTTCGCGCGTCAGCGGGCCCGGCTTGTTCAGGATCTCGTGCGGCACGCGAACCTTGCCGAGGTCGTGGAGGTAGGCGCCGAGCCGGATCGTGGTCTGGTTGGTCTCATCGAGCTCGAGCACGCCCGCGACGGCCAGGGCACGCTGGGCGACGCGTTCACAGTGACCAAACGTATAGCTGTCCGCCGATTCGATCGATTGCCCCCACTCGCGCACCAGCTCGAAGTACGTCGTCTCGAGCTCCGACATCTTGCCGCCGACGTACACCAGGTCGACGCGGGCATCGAGCCGGAGAAACAGGCGGTGCGCGGTGTTCAGTAGGGAGAGCGCATCCTGATTCCGGCCCATGCCCTGCATCAGCAACGCCAGCTCGCGCGACGCCTCGGCCTCGTTCAGCACCGAGCCGGCGCTGACGGCCAGCTCGATCGCGGTGCGCAACCGCGACTCGGCCAGCGCAGGGCGGCCGGTGTCGCGGTACACCATCCCGATCATCTTGTACGCTTCAGACTTGTCGGCGCGCGAGTCGAGCTGGTCGAAGATCGCGAGCGCGGCTTCGGCGTTGCGGCGCGCATCCTCGTAGCGCGCGCGCGCATAGTGCGCCTCCGCGTGATTCACGAGGCACATCCCCTGCAAGTGCTGGTCGCCGGCACGCTCGGCGATTTCGGAGCTCTTGGTGAAGTACTCGTCCGCCTTGTCGTACTGCTTCAGGTCGACGTGGGCGATGCCGAGGTTGACGTACGCGGTCGCGCAGCCATGCTCGTTGTTGGTCGCACGATGCGCATCGACGGAGGACTCGTAGTGCGCGACGGCCATCGCCAGATCGCCGTGAATGTTGGCCAGAATGCCCAGGTTCTGCTCGACCCGCGCCAGCAGCTCGCGCGCTTGGCCGCCGAGGTCGAGCGCCTGGAGAAAGTTCGTGCGCGCTTCGGCCATGGCGCCGGTGCGCAGCGCCAGGCCACCCATCGTGTTCAGCGCTTCGGCAGCGAGGACGTCGTTCTTGATCTCGCTCGCGATGTGATAGCTCTGAGTGCACAGCGCGCGGGCGCGCGCGGAGTCATTGCGGTGATGGTAGACGACGGCCAGGCGCCGCAGCGCCTCGGCCAGGACCTGCTTCTCTCCCATCCGTTCGGACGTGCCGATCGCGGCCTCGTACAACTGAATCGCTTCGGGGATACACGCGCTCCGCTCCTTGCTTCGGGCTTCGTGCAGGAGATCGGAAGCGGAACGCGCGGAGCGGATTACCACGCGACGACGTAGTCCGAGAAGTGATCGAGCTTACCGGTGACGCGCTTGCCCCAGAGATTGTCGACCGACAGCAGGTAGGTGATGACATTGAGCGCGTCGTCGGCGTACGCGATCCGCTTGGGCAGCAGCTTCCCGAGCAGGTCGCAGTTCGAATAACTCATCGTCAGCGCAGCCGAGCGTTGGAACTGCAGCCCTTCCGGTTCGAAGTGCACCGCGTTGACGCCGCCGCCAGTGCGCAGCGACATCGTGATCTTTGTGGGCTTGTCGAGCGCGCCCGCCGGAATGACGAGCGTGTGGGGACCCGCGGTCAGC
>JBLNGI010000107.1:0-4624 GCA_050264615.1 Gemmatimonadota bacterium | reverse complement strand
ATGCTGGTGTTCGACGACGCCGACGTAGACGCGGCGCTTCCGAAGCTCGAGAAGGCCGTCACCGTGTTCGCGGGACAGTTCTGCATGACCGGGAGCCGGCTGCTCGTGCAATCCGGTGTCGTTGCCAGGGTGCGCCGACAGCTCGCCGAGCGCCTCAGGAACGTCAAGGTGGGACCCGCCTCGGATCCGGCCAGCGACATGGGCCCGATGATCGACAAAGCCAGCGTCGCGCGCGTGAACCAGATGGTTGAAGCCGCGCTCGCTGCCGGCGCCGAGGCCATCGTGCGCGGGGGGCCGGTGACCGATGGGCCGCTCGCCGCGGGCGCCTTTTACCGTCCGACGCTCCTCGAAGTGACGGATTCGCGACTGGTGATCGTACAAGAGGAAGTCTTCGGACCGGTCGTCACAATGCAGGTGTTCGATACCGAGGCCGAAGCGGTGGCGTTGGCCAACGACAGTGAATACGGCCTGGCGGCCAGTATCTGGAGCCGTGATGTCGATCGCCCGCTGCGCATCGGCCGCGAACTCCAGGTGGGCACCGTTTGGGTCAACGATTGGGTCATGATGCGGGACGAATTCGAGGAGGGCGGCTACAAGCAGAGTGGGCGAGGACGCCTGCGCGGTCTCGCTGGGCTGGATGACTTCCTCGAGTACAAGCACATCGTACTTCAACCGGGCGTCGTCATCCATGGCTGACCCACCATTCATCGCCCGCGGCTTCCACCGGCGAGGCCCACAAACCGCTGAGGCGCTCCGCCTTCCGCCCGGGCAGTACGAGACGAAGGACTTTCCTGTCCTCTCGGCCGGCCCCACGCCGCGCACGCCGCTCTCCAAGTGGGACTTCACCATTCGCGACCCCGACGGCCGTGCGGCGCGCTGGTCGTGGGACGAATTTCAGGCGCTCCCGCGCGGAACCCCGAGTGTCGACATCCACTGCGTGACCAAGTGGTCGAAGTTCGGAACGAAGTGGGAGGGCGTGTCGGTCGACACGCTGGTCGCCGCTGCCGCGTCGCAGGGGTTGGGAAGCGGCCCGTTCGTGCTCGCCTCCTGTGACGGCGGGTACACGACCAACCTTGCACTGGCCGACGTGACCGGGGGCAAGGCGTGGGTGGCGTTCGGCTACGACGGCGCGGCCCTGGCGCCCGAGCACGGCGGACCGGCGCGGCTGCTGGTACCGCATCTGTACTTCTGGAAGAGTGCGAAGTGGATACGGGGATTCCAGCTCCACGCGACCGACCGCCCGGGTTTCTGGGAGCAGCTCGGCTACCACGATCGCGGAGACCCGTGGCGTGAGCAGCGCTATCAAGGCGACCCTTGAATCCGCTGCGCCGCCGCGACTCGAATGGCGCGTGGCGAGCGTGGTCGAGGTACGCGACGAAACGCCGCGTGCGCGGACGCTCGTGCTCGACGTGCCGCAGTGGCCCGGTCACCGCGCCGGCCAGCATGTCGACGTGCGACTCGTCGCCGAGGACGGCTACCAGGCGCAGCGCTCCTACTCGATCGCGTCGCCGCCCGAGGACGAAGCGGTGGCGCTTACGGTGGAGCGTCTCAACGACGGCGAGGTCTCGCCCTACCTCGTCGAGCTGCGTCCTGGCGACGGGCTCGAGGTGCGCGGGCCGATCGGCGGATACTTCGTCTGGAACGTCGCCGTGGGCGGACCGCTGCTGCTCGTGGGCGGCGGCTCGGGAGTCGTGCCGCTGATGGCGATGCTGCGCCACTACGCGCGGGCCGATGCGGCGGCGCGGGCCGCGGTCCAGGTGCGTCTGCTCTACTCCGCGCGGACGCGGGACGAAGTCTTCTACCGGGCGGAGCTGGAACAGCTCGCCGACGCGCGCGTGGAGGTCGTGCTGACCTTCACGCGGACGGCGCCGCCCGGATGGACGGGGTACCGCCGCCGCATCGACCGCGCGATGCTCGAGGCCGTGAGCTGGCCACCCACCGCCGCGCCGCACGCATTTGTGTGCGGCCCCACGCCGCTGGTGGAGTCGGTAGCGACGCTGCTCGTGGATCTCGGGCACGCGGCGTCGCGTGTGCGGACGGAGCGGTTCGGCCCGACGGGTTAAAGGAGCGTGGAGGAACGCTATGCAGATCGAAGAGCTGCGCCTCGACGGAAACGCGGCGGGCGGAATCCTGCGCGAGGTATTCGCGCACGAGATGACCAACGCGCTCGCAAGGTGCGTCGGGTGTGGGAGCGAGGCGCGCATCGCTGAACTGCTCGAGTACGGGCACCCCATGGGCGTCGTCCTGCGTTGCCCCAATTGCGACACCGCGGAGCTACGCATCGTGCGCACGCCGACTTTCTATTGCGTAGACATCGCCGGCGTCCAGATGCTGACGATTCCGGAGAGTGTCTCACCCGCCACAGGAGCATGATATGACCGAGGAACACAGAGGGACTCGCGCCGCCGTCGCCGGCGCGCAGCAGACGGAGGTCGCCGTGCTCGCCGGCGGTTGTTTCTGGGGCGTCGAGGAGATCCTGCGCGACGTGCCCGGCGTGATCGACACCGAAGTCGGCTACACCGGCGGATGGCTGGACAATCCGACCTACCACGACACGCACGACAGCAAGTCGGGCCATGCCGAGGCTATTCGCGTGACGTTCGACCCGTCGGTGCTCAGCTACGAGGACCTGCTCGAGCGGTGGTTCTTCAAGCTGCACGACCCGACCACGCTCAACCGGCAAGGGAACGACGTCGGAACGCAATACCGCTCGGCGATTTTTCCGCAGACGCCTGAGCAGAACGCCACGGCAGAGCGCGTGCGAGCGCGCGTCGTCGCGTCCGGCAAGTGGAAGCAGCCGATCACGACGTCCATCGAGCCGGCGTCCGCCTGGTACACCGCGGAGGCGTACCACCAGGACTATCTGCGCAAGAACCCCGGCGGCTACAGCTGCCATTACGTGCGCGACTGAACGCACACCGCCCCCTTCATCTGGAGCGCACTCCATGTCCCTCGACACAGCCCCGCTCGTCATGTTGTTGCTCGCTTCGCCCAGCTACGCCCACGCCGGACCGGCCGCCACCAGGGAGCTCGTCATGACTACCGCCGTGCAGCCGCAGGTCGCGGCCGCCACCGACACCGCCATTCGCCCCTTCCGGGTCAACACCCCCGAAGCGGCGCTCGTCGACCTGCGCCGCCGCATCGCGGCGACGCGCTGGCCCGCGAAGGAAACCGTGTCCGATCGTTCGCAGGGGGTGCAACTGGATCGCCTCCAATCGCTGGTCCACTACTGGGGCACGCGGTACGACTGGCGCAAAGCGGAAGCGGCACTGAACGCGCTCCCGCAGTTCGTGACCACGATCGATGGGCTGGACATTCACTTCATCCAGGTCCGCTCCCGTCACCCGAATGCCCTGCCGCTGATCATGACGCATGGCTGGCCGGGCTCGGTGTTCGAGCTCCTGAAGACCATCGCGCCGCTGACCGACCCGACGGCGTACGGGGGGCGCGCCGAGGACGCGTTCGACATCGTGATCCCGTCGATGCCGGGCTACGGGTTTTCCGGCAGGCCGACGAGCGCCGGGTGGGGTCCGGACCGCATGGGCCGCGCCTGGGATGTGTTGATGAAGCGTCTCGGATACGACCGCTACGTCGCACAGGGTGGGGACTGGGGCGCGGTGGTGGCGGACGCGATGGGTCGTCAGGCGCCGAAGGGGCTGCTCGCCATCCATGTCAACATGCCGCCGACCGTGCCGCCCGAGATCGCGCGTGCATTGCAGAGCGGCGAGCCGGCGCCCGCCGGCTTGTCCGACAAAGAGAAACGCGCCTACGCCTCGATGAACGCCCTCTACACCAGGGGCGGAGCGTACGCCGGCATCATGATCACGCGCCCGCAAACGATCGGGTACAGTCTCACCGATTCGCCCGTGGGCCTCGCCGCCTTCTTCTACGACAAGTTCAACGACTGGACGTACAGCGGCGGCGATGCGGAGAAGGTCCTCACGCGCGATGAGATCCTCGACGATATCACGTTGTACTGGCTCACCAATACGGGCGCGTCGTCGTCGCAGCTCTACTGGGAGAACAACAACAACAACTTCAACGCGGAGAGCCAGCGAACCGCGGAGATCAGGATTCCGGTGGCGATCACCGTGTTTCCCGGGGAGATCTACCAGGCACCGAGAACCTGGGCGGAGCGGGCCTACCCCAACCTCGTCTACTTCAATGAGGTCGATACCGGCGGCCATTTCGCGGCGTGGGAACAGCCCGAGCTGCTCGCGGCGGAGCTGCGCGCAGCGTTCCGGTCGGTCCGCTCGAGCCAGGGCGCAGCGCGCTAGAGGTAGCGCCATGTCACGCGAATTCAACGATGACCGTCGCCGCTTTGTTGGTGCGGCGGCCCTCACCTTCATAGGCGCGGAGCTCGGTATGTTCGGGTTTGCGAGGTCTTTGCTCCGGAAGACGACGCCAGGCCCGGGTCAATTAGCTGTGGACGGAGAGTTGTCTGTGCTCCGCAGCGCGACCGAGTGGCTCAATTCATCGCCACTGACGGCGGAGGCCTTACGAGGCAAGGTCGTCCTCGTGGACTTCTGGACCTATACGTGCATCAACTGGCTACGGCAGCTTCCGTACGTTCGCGCGTGGGCCGAGAAGTACAAGGATCAAGGACTCGTCGTGATCGGCGTGC
>JBLNGI010000106.1:0-4184 GCA_050264615.1 Gemmatimonadota bacterium | reverse complement strand
TTCCGGCGCGTGGATGAAGACGGCGTCGAGTTTCAGAGTCATATCGACGGCGGGCGGCGCAAACTCACCCCCGAGCGCGCGATCGAAATCCAATGGACGCTTGGCAGTGACATCGCCATGGCATTCGATCACGTGATCCCTGGTGGCGCCGATGAACCGGCTGCCCGTGACGCGTTGGATCGCACCCTGCGTTGGCTCGAGCGCTGCAAGCGAAAACATGACGAGTTGTCCAGCCGGCACGCCTTCCGGCCGTCCGACCGTCAGACACTGTGGCCCATTATCCAGGGCGGAACCCTTCCGGCCCTGCGCACGGAATCCCTCGACCGCATCATGGAATTGGGCCCGTGGACGGGCATTGCGATTGGCGGGCTCTCCGTCGGCGAGCCGAAAGACAAGATGCACGCCACCTTGGAGGTGCTCGAATCGCGGCTGCCGGAAGCCCTGCCCCGTTATCTTATGGGCGTCGGATTTCCGGCGGATCTCGTCGAGGCGGTGCAACGGGGCGTGGATTTGTTCGACTGCGTCGCGCCCACGCGCGGCGGCCGCAACGGATCGGCCTTCACGCCCGACGGAACGCTCAACATCCGCAATGCCGCGTTCCGCACCGACGAGCGGCCGCTGGACCCGAGCTGTGACTGTGAAACGTGCACCACCTACTCGCGCGGATATCTGCGGCATCTGTTCGTCGCGGACGAGTTGCTCGGACTGCGGCTGTTGTCGCTGCACAACGTTCGGTACCTGATCCGCCTTGCCGCGGAAATGCGCACCGTCATTCAGCGGGGCGGAGACGCGTTCAAGACCTGGGCTGACGACTGGCGCGCGCGCGCCGCGCGCGCCGCCGTTACCAACACACGGGAGTAGCATGACCACTGTACCGATGCTTCTGTTGCTGTTCACGCCGTCCGGCCAGGGCGGACCGGGCCTCAGCGCGTTCATCATCCAGATCGGCCTGTTCATTGCCATCTTCTACTTCCTCCTGATCCGGCCGCAACGGCGCCAGCAGGAGCAGCACAAGCAGCTGCTGGCTTCGCTCCAGCGCGGCGACCGCATCGTGACGTCGAGCGGCATCATCGCCGAAGTCGTTCACATCAAGGACGATGAAGTCACGATCCGGAGCGGCGAAGCCAAGTTCGTGATCACGCGCAGCGCCGTCTCCAGCATCACCAACCGCACCGCCGCCGTCGAGGCCAAGCCCGCGTGACGGTTCGCGCACTCCACGTCCTCGGCTCGCCCGTGCTGCGGCAGCAGGCGGCCGCCGTCCGCAGCGTGGACGATGAGGTACGCCGGCTCGTGGACGATCTGTTCGAGACGATGCGCGCCGCCAAGGGCGTCGGGCTGGCCTCGAACCAGATCGGCGTCGCGCGGCGGGTCGCGGTCGTGGACGTCGGCGAGGAAGATCCCCCGCCGCTCGTCCTGATCAATCCGGTGATTATCGAACGCGGCGACGAGCCGGAAACGGCGGAAGAGGGGTGCCTCTCGATTCCCGAAATCTTCGGCGACGTCACACGCCCGGCGCGCGTGGTGGTGGAGGCACTGGACCGCGACGGCAAGAAGTTCCGCGCGGAAGCGCACGGCTACAAGGCGCGTGCGATCCAGCATGAGATCGACCACCTCGACGGAATCCTGTTTCTCGACCATCTCAGTGCCGTCAAGCGCAATCTGTTGCTGTCCAAGTGGAAGAAGGCCCGCAAGGGGCAGACGGGATACCTCAAGGAGGTGACGCCGGAGCCGGCGGGAGAGCTGTAGTGCGCGTCGCATTCTTTGGGACGCCGGAATTCGCGGTGCCGTCGTTGCGCGCACTCGTCGGCGAAGGATTCGACGTGGTCGCCGTCGTCACCCAGCCCGACGCGCCGCAGGGCCGCTCCCGCTCGAAGCGGGTTCCACCGCCGGTCAAGGTGGCCGCGGAATCCGAAGACCTCACCATCTTCCAGCCCGAAAAACCGACCGACGGTGCCTTCCTGCTCAAGCTGCGCGAGACCAAGCCCGACATCGGGGTCGTCGTCGCGTACGGGCACATCCTCAAGCCCGAGCTGCTCGAGTTGCCGCCGCGCGGCATGGTGAACGTGCACCCTTCGCTTCTCCCCGGGTTGCGCGGCGCGGCCCCCATCGAATGGGCGATCATTCGCGGTCACGAAACAACCGGCGTCACGATCATGCAGCTCGACGCGGGGATGGATTCCGGCCCCATCCTGCATCAGATCCCGCATCGGGTCGGGCCGGATGTCACGGCCGGCGACTTGTCGGCGCACCTCGCGGAGATGGGCGCGCAGGCGCTCGTCGAAACCCTCGCGATGCTGGAGCAAAGCGACCCGCCGCCGAAACCCGTGCCGCAAGACGAGGAGCGGGCGACATCCGCGCCCAAGCTCACCCGCGAAATCGCCCGCATCGATTGGACCAAGGATGCGCGCTCGATCGGCTGTCTGATTCGCGGCCTCGACCCGCGTCCGGGCGCCTGGTCCGAGCTGAACGGTGCGGAGATCAAGCTGTTCAATCCGAGAGTGAACGAGCCGCCGTTCCCGGGGATCGGCGCACCGGGCGAGGTCCTCTCGACCGACGGATCGATCGTGATCGCCACCGGTCCGTTCAAGGACACGGCGGGCGGCACGGTCGAGATCTTCGAGGTGCAGCCTGCAGGCAAAGCCCGGATGCGGACCGACGAATGGCTCCGCGGCGCGCGATTCAAGGTCGGAGCCAGATTCGCGTGAAGCCGTCGCTGCCGCGGCTGCACGCGATCACCGATGAACGCATCGCTCGACGCCCGGACCTGGTCGAGATCGCCAGCGAGCTCGCGAAGGGAGGCGGGTCAGAACTCGCATTCCACGCCCGCGGCCGCGAACTCACGGGTTTGGAGCATTACGAGCTGGCCGGCCGTCTGGCCGTTCAGCCGCCCGCCCAGCTGCTCGTCAACGACCGGCTCGATGTGGCCCTCGCCGTGCCCTGCGCCGGCGTCCACCTCGGCCACCGCAGCCTTCCCGTCGACGCGGCGCGCGGACTGAATCCGCTGTGGTGGATCGGGAGATCGGTGCATGACTTGGCCGAGGCCGAGGCCGCAACCCTCGCAGGGGCTGACTATCTTGTGGTAGGGCCCGTATTCGAGACGGCGTCCCACCCGGAACGCCCCCCGCTGGGGCTCGAGCAGCTGGAAGCGATTGTGGAGGCGGCCGGTGAGTTGCCGGTGATCGCCATCGGCGGGATCACCGCGGAGCGGGTCCAGGACGCGAGGCGGCGTGGAGCGTATGGAGTGGCGGCGATTCGCGCGTTGTGGGACGACGGCGACCCCGCCGCAGCAGCACGGAGGATGCGGGAATGGATGTTGTGATCAACGGTGAACGCAAACAGATCTCGGCGGGCGTGACGCTGCTCGAGTTACTGAAGGAGCTCGAGCTCGATCCGCGCGCAGTTGTCGTAGAGCATAATCGTCGGATCGTGCGCCGCGCCGGTCTCGCCGATGTGACCGTCTCCGACGGCGACGCAATCGAACTCGTGCATTTTGTCGGAGGGGGATGAGGGAAGGGGGAAGGGGGACGGGTGACTACCGCAGTTGAGACGATCCGGGATACTCCGCTCGTAATCGGCGGGCGGACCTTCCAGTCGCGTCTTCTGGTCGGGACCGGCAAGTACCCGGACATGGAGACGATGGTCCGCGCGATCGAGGCCTCAGGAGCCGAGGTCGTGACGGTGGCGGTGCGGCGGGTGAACCTCGATCGCACCAAAGATTCGAGCGTCCTTCATTATCTGGACCCGAAGCACTTCTTCCTGCTCGCGAACACCGCCGGCTGCTACACCGCCGCCGACGCGATCCGCTACGCGCGGCTCGCGCGCGAGGCGGGATTCAACGACTTCGTCAAGCTCGAGGTAATCGGCGACGAAGAGACGTTGCTGCCGGACGTGCAGGGGCTGCTCGAGGCGGCGCAGGTGCTCGTCCAGGAAGGCTTCAAGGTCCTCGCCTATACGAATGAGGACCTGGTCACCGCGCTCAGACTCGAGGATGCCGGCTGCGCGGCCGTGATGCCGCTCGCCTCCCCGATCGGCAGCGGGCTCGGCCTGCTCAATCCCCTCAGCATCCGCACGATCAAGCGCAGGCTGCACGTGCCGGTGCTCGTGGATGCCGGCGTCGGAACGGCTTCCGATGCGTGCGTCACCATGGAGCAAGGTGTGGACGGGATACTGATGAATACGGCGAT
>JBLNGI010000105.1:0-5506 GCA_050264615.1 Gemmatimonadota bacterium | reverse complement strand
GGCGGCGCTGCCGCGAACTGCGCGATCGTGGGTGATACCACACGCACGCTGGCTGTAACCACCGGTGGCATGACGCGCGACACGGCGCGGCTGACCTTCGCGGTCACGTGCGTCGCGGTGTCGGGACTGATCGAGGTGACCGCCGCGACGTCGGGGGTCGAGCTTGACGGGAACGGCTACACGGTCCGTGTGGACAGTGGAGCGCCGCAGCCCCTCGGCATCAACGGCACCGCCAGGTTTGGCGGACTGAGCGGCGGCGATCACAGCGTCTTCCTCACCGACGCGGCAGGGAACTGCACGACTGCCGGAGAGAACCCGCGCACAGTGGCGGTGGCGGTCGGCGGCACCACGCGGGACACGGCGCGAACCACGTTCGCCGTGACCTGCGTCGCCTCGACCGGGAGTCTGAAAGTCACCACCACGACCTCGGGAGCCGAGCTCGATCCGAACGGATACGTGGTGCTCGGGGACGAGTACTGCGACTACTATTACGGCTACTACTGCTACTACTCGTTCTCGGAGCCGGTGCCCGCGACCGGCGCCGTCACGATCACGGCTCTCGCCACCGGGGAGCACGCGGTGCTGCTCGGCGACGTAGCCCCGAACTGCCTCGTCGCCAGCGGCAACCTTCGAACGGTGAGCGTGCCGGCGGCCGACACCGTCGAGGTGGCCTACGCGGTTACGTGCAACGCGCGCGCGACGATGCGAATTGCCGTGACGACGACGGGCGCAGACCCCGATACAAGCGGTTACGCGTTTTCCGTGAACGGGCCGACGTTCGCGAATGGCGTTTTGGCCACCAACGACACGACCTCCGTGCCGGGGCTACTCGCCGGCAACTACCACGTGTCGCTCACCGGCGTTGCTGACAACTGCAGTGTCGCCGGGGGTGCCACGCACGCGATAGCCGTACCCTGGGCCGATACCACCGAGGTGGCGTTCACAGTCAGCTGCGTGGCCCTGGGCAGCCTCGAGGTGACCGTCGCGACGACCGGCACCGGACTCGATGCGGACGGCTACAGGATCGTGACAAGCGGTCCGGGCGGCTCGGTGAGCCGCACCGTAGCCATCAACGGTACGGTCACCATTGGCGGGCTGGCCCCTGGCAATTACCAGCTCAGCCTCGAGGGGATTGCGTTCAACTGTTCTGTGGGCGGTCTCAATCCGCGCACGGTCAGCGTGCCCAGCGGCACAACGGCCACTTCGACGTTTGACGTCGCGTGCGTCGCGCCCGGTAGCATCGAGGTGACGGCGACGACGACGGGCGTCGATCTCGACCCGACCGGATACACCGCGACGACGAGCGGCGGTCCTGGGGCGAACGTGCCCACCAACGGGACCGTCACGATCAACGAGGTTCGCGCCGGCGATTACCTGATCAGCCTCGGCGGCGCTTCGATGAATTGCGATGTTGCCGGTCCAAACCCGCGGAGCATATCTGTCCCGAGCGGCGGAACGGTCGCGGTGACATACAACGTTTCCTGCGCGGCCGCCACACAACTTGCGATCGTCTCGAACGGCGTCATCAGCTCCATCAAATCGAACGGCGCGGGTCTTCTCCCTCTCACAAGCAACACGTCGGTGAACGTCTATCCGTCCTGGTCGGCTGGCGGTGCCAAGATCGCGTTCACCAGCTTCCGGGACGGTACGGCGCAGGTTTACGTCATGGACGCCAACGGCGCCAACCAGACCCGACTCACAACCGTGGGCAGCAACGAAAGACCGACGTGGTCGCCCGACGGCAGCAAGATCGCGTTTGTGAGTTGGCGGAATGGGAACGGCGAGATCTTTGTGATGGACGCGAACGGCGCGAACCAGGTGAATGTCACGAACAACGCGGCCACGGACCTCGATCCCGCATGGTCACCCGACGGTACCAAGATCGCGTTCGTAAGCGACCGCACTGGCGCCACGTTCCAGCTCCACGTGATGGGAGTGGACGGGTCCAACGTCACTCGGCTGACGTTCACCGGCCAAGCCGACTACCAGCCAGATTGGTCGCCCGACGGCACCCGCCTCGCGATCTCGCGCGAGACATCGTGCGACTACTACTACGGATACTACTGTACCTACGAAGCATTCCTCGTGAACGCCAACGGATCAGGGGAAACGCATCTCAACATTGGCTTCGCGACGGACCCGGCCTGGTCCCCCGACGGCCAATGGATTGCGTTCGGTACCGGCTTCCACGCGGTGTGGGTTGCTCGCGTGGACGGGACCCGCACCGCCGAGGTCACTGGAAATGCCGAGCAAGTTGCTTGGCGTCGGTAAAACGCGCCGCTTCGGCCGTCTCGCAGTCGCGGGCATCCTACTCGCTCTCGCTTGTGGGACGCACGAGGCGATCGCGCCGCCTCCGCCCCCGCCGCCTCCCGCGCCACCACCACCTCCTCCTCCCGAAATCGTAACGTTCGCAGTCGCGCGCAACGCAACGAATGTGCTGAGCGCAGTGGTGACCGTGCACGCGCGGCTCGTCGATAGCATCGCGGTTCGTTACGGTCCGGGCGTGACGAGCGACAGTCTTACCCCGGCCGTGCAACCGGACGGCGATTCCGCGGTTGTCCCGGTATTGGGCTTGTTGCCGGCCACAACCTATGCGCTGAGTGTCGTGGCCTACGGTGGCGGACAGACTGCGCTCAGCACCGCGTACAGCTTTACCACCGATACGCTGCCGAGTGACCTGCCGCACTATGTTGCGAGCGGCTCGGATCCCTCGCCCGGATACGTCGTGTTTGCCGCCCCGGGGAGCCGGTACGGCATCGTCATCGACAACACCGGCCGTGTTGTCTGGTACCACCGGTTCCCCGTTCCCGTGGGACTCAACTTCCAGGCGCAGCCCGACGGCCACTATACTGCCCGCCCGCCGACCCCGGACCCATCGGGCCCGTGGTATGAAATCGATCCGCTCGGCACGGTCACGCGCACCTTCGGTTGCGCGCGCGCTCTCGTGGCCCGCTTCCACGACCTCATCGCCGAGCGTGACGGTGGGTACTGGATCATGTGCGATGAGACGCGCACGATGGACCTGTCCGGCGTGGGCGGCGTGGCGAACGCGCGGGTCACCGGCACGGTCGTGCAGCACGTCAGCGCGACGGGCGTGCTGTTGTTCGAGTGGAGTCCGTTCGATCACTTTCAGATCACGGATGTCGATTCGGCGAGCCGCGCCGGCGCGACCGTCAACTGGACCCACGGCAACGCGCTCGATCTTGACGCCGACGGCAACCTGTTGGTCTCGTTTCGCAGCCTGAGCGAGATCACCAAGATCGACACGAGGACGGGGGCGGTCGTGTGGCGCATGGGCGGGCTCCGCAACCAGTTCGCCTTCCAAAACGCGCCCACGCCTGGCTTCGCGCGGCAACACGGTCTGCGTGGGACGGGTCTCGGGCGTTTGGCGCTGCTCGATAACCTCGGCGATGCCGGAGGGAGCAGGGCCGAACGCTACGTCTACAACGAGACCGCGCGGACAGCACAGCTGATCGGGTCCTACGGCTCCGACCCTCCGGTCATTGCGCAGCTTGGGGGCACGACACAAAGCCTCCCCGGGGGTCGCGTCCTGGTGGCGTTCGGCAATGGAGATCGCGTCGAGGAATACGACGCATCAGGTGCCGTGGTCTGGCACATCGCCGCGCCCACAGGCTACATCTTCCGCGCGCAGCGAATCCGCTCCCTGTATCAGCCGGGAGTCGGTTCGCCGCGGTGAGCGTGGACGGTCGGATCCTTGCCGGCCGTCCGATGAGCTGATCCAGCGCCTTACCGCTTGCCCTTGCGTGGCTCGCCGGTTGCGTGCCGCAGTTGCTGCGTCAGCACAACGACGTCGGTCGCGGGTTCAGCGCCGAGTTCTTGCAACACGTGTCTCTGATAGCGCAGCCCGTGCGCCACGGCCTCGGCCCGCTCGCCGGCGTCATCCAGCGCGCGCATCAGGCCGAGCGCGCCACGGGCGCTGAGCGGGTCGAGCTGAGTGTGACGACGCCACCACATCACCGCCGCGCCGACGTCCCCCCTCGTCGCCGCCCCCACGGCGAGTGATTCCACTGCGTCGGACGTCCGCTTGGCGAGTCGCGCGCGCTGCTCTTCAACCCAGCGCTCGAATTCTTCCGTGCCCGTGAGATAGAACCCATCCAAGAACGGCCCCACGTAAAACGCTACCGCTCGCTCCGGACTTCCCCCTTGGAGCGCGTCCTCGAAACGCTGGATATCGCTGTCGATGGCGTCTGGGTTTAAGCGCAACTCATGCACGCCGAGGAATACCTCGGGGGCATGAAGGTCGTGGCGGAGCGTGAAGCACGCCTGCTTGAGAAGATTGCGACCGCGCTCGAGGTCGGTGTCCGGCCACAGGAAAGCGATGAGCTTGTCGCGACCCATCCCATGGTTCCCGGCCGTAGCCAACAGGGCGAGCAGCGCAAGGGTCTTGCGTCGCTGCCCGGCGCCGGTTCCGAGGGCGCCGCCCGCCTCGACGGACAGGCCGCCGAACGTCTTGAGGAACAGCATTCGACCAGTTGACTCGTTCTTAACCAGGACCTAACCGACCGACCCTAACTTAGTCCCTCGTCGTGAGCGGGCTAGTACGTGCGAGACGTGTCGAGCAGTCCACGCGCCGGGGCAATAGTCTCGGAGGCTGTATGAATACACCATCACTACGCACCAGGAGGCCGCGATGACCGCTCTCCGAGCAGCTCCCATGCTGTTTCTTCTTCTCACAACCCCAACGCTCGCGTGTCGCGAATCAGAGGCGAGGATGATTCGCCCCGACTTCGGTATCCTCGACGATACCCTCCCCGGCGGCTGTGCGCGTAACGCCTGCGTGTTCCAAGCCTCAGGTGACGCGGCGTTCGTGTTCTGGTTCAAAAACACGGGCGTCGTCGCGAGCGACACGGGGGGGGGCGGGGGCGGCGGTGGCACCATACGGTTCGGTAACGCGGACGTCACCCGGGGCGGTTCACCGCAGAATCCCGAGACGTTCCTCTCGTACACCGTCACGGAGTGCGCGCCGTCCTTCTGCAACTCGTTGGCCGCCGGATTCGGCAGGATTCCCAACCGGGATTTCAGCGCCAACGGGTCGAGTTATCGTGTCAGTACCAATACGGCGGGCAACCCTGACTTCTTCACCGTCTTCGGCCCCACGGGGAGTGTCACGATCGAGTGGGTGGGGAACGGGCTCTTCGACTTCCGCTTCAGCGGCACGCAGCAAATCACGACACCCGATTCTCGTGAGCACCTAGCCGGACAGTTCACAGCCTCCTCGGCGGTGGCCACAGGCTCAGTCGTGGGATTCGATATCGAGCCCGGGAGTTCGGGACAGATCTCAAAGAACCATGACGTCAGGATTACGATCAGTCACTGAGGGCTGAACAGGAAGAATTGGCCCCCTAGGATTCGAACCTAGATTAACGGCTCCAAAGGCCGCTGTCCTGCCATTGGACGAGGGGCCAGCAGGTGTAAGCGATCCGAAAGGTAATGACGGGCGTGCCCGGACGCAGCCTAGACACCGCGCCCGGCACACCCCAATCTC
>JBLNGI010000104.1:0-22073 GCA_050264615.1 Gemmatimonadota bacterium | reverse complement strand
CCTTCGAGTCGGAGGTCTACGTGCTGACGAAGGAAGAGGGCGGCCGCCACACGCCGTTCTTCAAGGGTTACCGGCCGCAGTTCTACTTCCGGACGACGGACGTGACGGGCAATGTCGAGCTTCCGGCGGGGGTCGAGATGGTGATGCCGGGCGACAACACGAAGATGACGATCGAGCTGATCACGCCGATCGCGATGGAAGAGCAGCTGCGGTTCGCCATCCGCGAGGGCGGCCGGACGGTCGGCGCCGGCGTGGTCACGAAGATCGTGAAATAAGGGGAATCAATGGCCAGCAAGATCCGGATTCGCCTCAAGGCGTTCGACCATGCGCTGATCGATCAGGCGGCGGCGGACATCGTCCGCACCGCCGAGAAGACCGGTGCGCAGGTGTCGGGCCCGATTCCGCTGCCCACCAAGCGGCAGCTGTGGACGGTGCTGCGCAGCCCGCACATCGACAAGAAGAGCCGCGAGCAGTTCGAGCTCAAGACGCACAAGCGCCTGATCGACATTCTCGATTCGCGCTCGCAGACGGTGGATGCGCTGACGAAGCTGGATCTGCCGGCGGGCGTGGACGTCGAAATCAAAGTCGAGTAGAGACATGAACGGACTGATCGGCAGAAAACTCGGAATGACACGCGTGTTCGACGCCGCCGGCTCGCACGTGCCGGTGACAGTGATCGAGGCGGGGCCGTGCCCCGTCATTTCGGTCGCCGATGGCCGCGCCGAGCTCGGCTTCGGCGCGAAGAAAGCCAAGCGCACGCCGAAGGCGCTGGCGGGCCACGTCAAGAAGGCCGGTGTCGAGGTCGCGCCGCGCATCATCCGGCGCTTTGCGGTCACGGGCGATGCCCCGGCCGCCGGCAGCGCGGTGACCGTCGCGATCTTCGCGGAGGGCGATCGCGTGAAGGTGAGCGGCGTTTCGAAGGGCCGCGGGTTCCAGGGCGTGGTGCACCGGCATCACTTCGGCGGCGGCCCCGAGACCCACGGCAACACGCGGCACCGCAAGCCGGGCTCGATCGCGCCGGGTACCGACCCGTCGCGCATCATCAAGGGCAAGCGGATGCCCGGACACATGGGCGCCCGCAACTTCACCGAGATCGGCTTGCGCGTCGTGCGGATCGACGCCGAGCGCAATCTCCTGTTCGTGCGCGGCTCCGTGCCGGGGCCGATGAACGGGCTCGTCACCGTCCGCAAGCAGGGAGGCTCGAGCCGCCATGAGTGAGGCTCCGCATTACTCCGCGGCTGGCGCCAGCAAGAAGGCGGTCAGCCTGCCCGAGGCGCTGTTCGACGGGACGGTGAATCAGGACGTGCTGCACCGCGCCGTGATCACGTTCCTGTCGAATCAGCGCCAGGGCACGAGCGATACGAAGACGCGCAGCGAGATCTCGGGGGGCAACCAGAAGCCGTGGCGGCAGAAGGGCACCGGCCGCGCGCGCCAGGGGTCGACGCGCGCCCCGCACTGGCGGCATGGCGGCATTGCGCACGGCCCGCACCCGCGCAGTTACCGGCTCGGCATCCCCAAGAAGATGCGCCAGCTGGCGAAGAAGTCGGCGCTGAACGCGCGCGTCCGGGAAGGCGCGCTCGTGGTGATCGACGCGCTGGAATACGAGAAGCCCAAGACGAAAGACCTGGTGGCGCTGCTCAAGAAGCTCGATGCCGCCGGCAAGAAGGTGCTGCTGCTCACGGCCGCCGATGCGCACAACGTCTACCTGTCGGGCCGCAACATCCCCGAGGTGCGCGTGATGCGTTTCGCGGATGCGTCGGCGTACGAGATCATGTGGTCGGAGACCGTGGTCGTGGAGATCGGTGCGCTGGATCCGCGCGCAGGGGTTGGGACTGGGGCCAAGAAGGAATCGGAGGAGGCAGGCGATGCCTGACCTGCACGAGACCATCGTCCGCCCCGTCGTGACGGAGAAGTCCTCCGCGGCGTACGGCGCGCGCAAGGAGTACGCGTTTCGCGTGCACAACGACGCCACGAAGCCGCAGATCAAGGCGGCGATCGAGGCGCTGTTCAAAGTGTCGGTCACCGGCGTCCGCACGATGGTGATGCGGGCCAAACGACGCACGTACGGCCGGTATCAGGGCCGCCGGCCATCCTGGAAAAAGGCGATCGTCACCCTCAAAGAGGGCGACGCGATCGAGGTGTTCGAGGGCTAAATGGGCATTCGACAGTTTCGGCCGATGACGCCGGCGACGCGGTTCCGCTCGATCTCCGACTTCTCCGAAGTCACCAAGACGGAGCCGGAGAAGTCGCTGCTCGAGCCGCTCAAGCGGACCGGGGGGCGCAACAACCAGGGCCACATCACGACGCGCTGGCAGGGTGGCGGCCACAAGCGCCAGTACCGGCGCATCGACTTCCGGCGCAACAAGTTCGCGATTCCCGCGCGCGTCGCGGCGGTCGAGTACGATCCCAACCGGACCGCCCGCATCGCGCTGCTGCATTACTCGGACGGCGAGAAGCGCTACATCCTGGCCCCCAAGGGCCTGAACGTGGGCGACACGGTGGTCTCGGGTCCGGGCTCGGACATCCGCATCGGCAATGCGATGCCGTTGTTCGAGATCCCGCTCGGCACGGCGGTGCACAACGTCGAGCTGAAGATCGGGCGGGGCGGCCAGTTGTGCCGCGGCGCCGGCACCAGCGCCCAGGTCGTGGCGAAGGAAGGCAACTACGTCACCCTGCGGCTGCGCTCGACGGAGATGCGCATGGTCCGCGGCGAGTGCCTCGCCACGATCGGCGAGGTCGGGAACGCCGAGCATGAGCTGCTGTCGATCGGGAAGGCGGGTAAGTCGCGCTGGCTCGGCCGCAACCCGCGAGTCCGCGGCGTGGCGATGAACCCGGTCGATCACCCGCTCGGCGGCGGCGAAGGCAAATCGTCCGGCGGCCGTCCGCCCACGAACCCGTGGGGCAAGGTCGAGGGCAGGAAGACGCGCCACAAGAAGAAGAAGTCCACGAAACTCATCGTGCGCGGCCGTAAGCGCGGAAGGGCGACGCAGTAATGGGACGCAGCGTCAAGAAGGGTCCGTACGTCGAAGAGTCCCTGATGGTCAAGATTCGGGGCCTCAACGAGCGCAACGAGAAGAAGGTGTTCAAGACGTGGTCGCGGCGCAGCACCATCACGCCGGACTTCGTCGGACACACGCTCGCGGTGCACAACGGGAACAAGTTCATCCCCGTCTACATCACCGAGAACATGGTGGGCCACAAGCTGGGCGAATTCGCGGCGACGCGGCTGTTCCGCGGCCACGGCGCCAAGGGTTCGGCGGCGGAGCGTGAGGCTGAGGCGGCTGAAGCTCCTCCCGAGGGTGGAGACGCCGCCGCGGCGAAGGGCAAGAAGGAGTAGCGCATGGAGGCTCGAGCGATCCAGTACGCGGTGCGCCAGTCAGCCCGCAAGATGCGCCTGGTGATCGATCTGATCCGCGGCCGCGCCGTGCCCGAAGCCGACGCGATTCTGCGCTTTTCCAAGAAGCGGGCGGCGCAGCAGATCCATAAGGTGCTGAAGTCGGCGGTGGCGAACGCGCAGCAGGCCGCGCAACGGCAGAACACGCCGTTCGACGCCGACACGCTGCGGGTCACCTACGCGGTTGTGAATGAGGGCCAGACGCTGAAGCGGTTCACCGCGGCGGCGATGGGCCGGGGCACGCCGATCCTGAAGCGGACGAGCCACGTCGAGATTCGCGTCGCGGGCGTTGCCGCACCCGCCGCGCCGGCCCCCACCCCGGCTCCCAAGGCCGAGGCGAAGGGGGAGGCGCGGCCCAAGGCGAAGGCCAAGGCCAAGGCCAAGAAGGCGGCACCGGCCAAGAAGAAAAAGAAGACGACCAAGAAAGCGAGCAAGTAAGTGGGCCAGAAAACACATCCCTACGGGTTCCGGCTGGGCGTCGTCAAACAGTGGCGCTCCCGCTACTTCGCCAAGCGCAACTTCCCGGAGCTGCTCAAGGAAGACGAGCTGATCCGGAAGTACCTGAAGACGCGACTCAGCCACGCGGCGATCGCCGACGTGCACATCGAGCGCAAGCCGGGCAAGGTGACCGTCACGGTGCACACCGGGCGTCCGGGCGTCGTGATCGGCAAGCGCGGGGCGGAAGTCGACAAGCTGCGCGATGAGCTGGCCCAGCTCACGGGCAAGGAAGTCGGCATCAACGTCGAGGAGATCAAGCGTCCGGAGCTGGACGCGCAGCTCGTCGGCGACAGCGTGGCGCATCAGCTGACGCAGCGCATTTCGTTCCGCCGCGCCATGAAGCGTGCGGTGCAGAGCGCGATGCGGATGGGCGCGCAGGGGATCAAGATCAAGACCGCGGGCCGGCTGGGCGGCGCCGAAATCGCGCGCACCGAAGGCTATCACGAGGGGCGCGTGCCGTTGCACACGTTGCGGGCGAACATCGACTACGCAACGTCGACGGCGAAGACGACGTTCGGCACCATCGGCGTCAAGGTCTGGATCTTCAAGGGTGAAGTGACCGAGGACCTCCACGGTCGTACCTATTCGACGGGCGTGTAGACCATGCTGGCACCCAAGCGAGTCAAGTTCCGCAAGCGGTTCAAGGGCCGCACGTCAGGGATGGCCACGCGCGGCAACACCGTGGCGTTCGGCCATTACGGGCTGATGTCGCTCGATCCCGGCTGGATTTCCAACCGGCAGATCGAGGCCGCGCGCGTCGCGCTCACGCGCGAGATGAAGCGCGGCGGCAAGGTGTGGATCCGGCTGTTTCCCGACAAGCCGATCACGAAGAAGCCCGCCGAGACGCGGATGGGGAAGGGCAAGGGGAATCCGGAGGGCTGGGTGGCGGTGGTCAAGCCGGGCCGGATCATGTTCGAGCTCGAGGGCATCGACGAGGCATCGGCGCGCGCGGCCCTGGCGCTCGCGTCGGCCAAGCTGCCCGTCAAGTCGAAGTTCGTGAAGCGCGAGGAACGCTAGGATGGCGACGAAAAAGGAAAACCGGCCCGATACGCTGCGCGAGCTCAAGACCGACGAGCTGACGCAGAAGCTCGCGGTGCTGACGGAAGAGCAGTTCCGGCTGGAGTTTCGGCGCGCGACCGAATCGCTGACGAATCCGCTGCAGCTGCGGACGATCCGGCGCGACATCGCGCGGATCAAGACTATCCTCAAAGAACGGGCAAGCGCATGAACGAGCGGGGACGTCGGAAGGTCCGGACAGGCGTCGTGGTGAGCGACAAGATGCAGAAGACCGTGACGGTCTCGATGCAGCGGCGCTTTGCGCACGGCTTTTACGGCAAGCAGGTGAACCGCACCAAGACCGTCGCGGCGCACGACGAACACGGCGCCAAGCTGGGCGATACCGTGCGGATCGTGGAGACTCGGCCCTTGTCGAAGCGGAAACGCTGGCGGGTCGTCGAGATCATTGAAAAGGCGAAATAGCCATGGTGCAGCAGGAATCGCAGGTCAAGATCGCGGACAACTCGGGCGCCCGGCGCGCCCTGGTGATCCGTGTGCTCGGCGGGTCCAAGCGCCGCTACGCGGGGCTCGGGGACGTCGTCGTGGTGACGATCAAGGACGCCATCCCGACCGGGCAGGTGAAGAAAGGCGAAGTGGCGAAGGCGGTGATCGTGCGGACGGCCAAGGAGACCAGGCGCAAGGACGGCTCCTACATCCGCTTCGACGAGAACGCGGCGGTGCTGATCAACGACGAGGGCGAGCCCCGCGCGACCCGCATCTTCGGCCCGGTGGGCCGCGAGCTGCGCGAGAAGAAGTTCATGAAGATCGTGTCGCTCGCGCCGGAGGTCATCTAAATGAAGCCGCTCGTCTACAAGAAGTCGCGCCGGGTGCGCGGCCGGGTGCCCGAGCGCCACAAGCTGCACATCGCCAAGGGCGACACGGTGCGCGTGATCAGCGGTGAGCACCGCGGCAAGGAAGGTAAGATCCTGCACGTGTACCCGAAGAAGTTCCGCGTCGTCGTCGAGGGCGTGAACGTCGTGAAGAAGCACAAGCGCGCGACGACGCCCCAGGGCGAGAGTGGGATCATCGAGTTCCCGGCGCCGATCGCCGCGTCGAACGTGATGTTGCTGGACCCGAAATCAGGAGAGCCGACGCGGGTGCGCCGGCGCTTGGACAAGGACGGAACGGTGGAGCGGATCGCGGTGAAGTCCGGCCAGCCGATTCCGCGCGTGAGGTAGGCATGGCAGACGAAAAAGAGAAGCAAGAAAAGCAGCCGAAGCAGCAGCAGCCCAAGGGCGACAAGCAGGCCAAGAAGCAGAAGGGCGGCGCTGCCAAAGAGGAACAGCAGTCCAAGGCCGAAGCCCAGCCCGAGGAGCCGGTCGAGCCGGCCCCACGCGCGCGGCTCATGGATTTCTATGAGCAGCAGGTGCGCTCCAAGCTGCGGCAGCAGTTCGGCTTCAAGAACCCGCACGAGATTCCGAAGCTCAAGAAGATCGTGCTCAACGTCGGCATGGGCGACGCGCCCAAGAACCCCAAGGGGCTCGATGCCGCGGTCGCCGAGCTGGCGGCGATCACCGGGCAGCACCCGGTGGTGACGCGCGCTAAGAAAGCGATCGCGAACTTCAACCTGCGCGAGGGCCAGGCGATCGGCTGCGCGGTGACGCTGCGGGGCGGGCGCATGTTCGAGTTCCTCGACCGGTTCATCTCGATCGCGGTGCCGCGCATGCGCGACTTCCGCGGGCTGCCGACCAAGAGCTTCGACGGGCGCGGCAATTATACGCTGGGCATCAAGGAGCAGATGATTTTCCCCGAGATCGACTACGACAAAGTCGAGCGCATTCACGGGATGGATATCACGTTCGTGACGAGCGCCGGGCGCGACGACACCGCGCTGGCCTTGCTCAAAGAATTGGGCATGCCCTTCCGGGCGGAAGCGGCTTAGGAGACCACATGGCGAAGAAGGCTTGGATCGAGCGGGTGAAGAAGGGGCCGAAGTTCAAGGTGCGGCGCTACTATCGCTGCCGCCGCTGCGGCCGCAGCCGGGGTACGCTGCGGAAGTTCGAGCTGTGCCGCATCTGTTTCCGTGAGCTGGCGCTGCGCGGGGAGATTCCCGGCGTGCGTAAAGCCAGCTGGTAAGAGGGGAGACGCATGAGCGTTATTGATCCCGTCGCCGATATGCTCACCCGGGTGCGCAACGCGTGTCTCGCGGGCCACCGCCGGGTCGACATGCCGGTGTCGAAGCTGAAAGTCGCGATCGCCGCGATTCTCCGTGACAACCACTACATCCAGGACTACAAGGTTCTGGACGATGGCCAGCACGGATTGCTGCGCCTGTACCTGAAGTACCACAACGACGCGCCCGTCATCCGCGAGCTGCACCGCGTGTCGTCGCCGGGACTGCGGCGCTACGTGAAGGCGCGCGAGATTCCGCGCGTCAAGAACGGTCTGGGCATGGCGATTCTCAGCACGCCGCAGGGCCTCATGACCGACCGCGAAGCGCGCACCGCCCGGGTGGGCGGCGAAGTGCTCGCGGTGGTCTGGTAAATCGGAGCCAGGAGTTGGGAGCTAGGAGCTAGAATGTCACGAATTGGGAGAAAGCCGGTCGCACTGCCGAAGGGCGTCACGGCACAGATCGACGGGCACAAAATCACGGTGAAAGGCCCGAAGGGCGAGATCAGCCGTGCGCTCCACGAGGAGATGGCGATCACGCTCGAAGACGGCACCGTCGTCGTGAAGCGTCCGTCCGACGAGGCGCAGCACAAGGCGCTGCACGGGCTCACCCGCACGCTCGTCGCCAACATGGTCGAAGGCGTCACGAACGGGTTCGCCAAATCGCTCGAGATCCAGGGCGTCGGCTACAAGGCGGAGCCCAAGCCGTTCGGCGTGCAGCTCGTGGTCGGGTACTCGCATCCGGTGCCCTACCATGCCCCCAAGGGGATCAAGATCACGGTGACGAACAACGTCCTCGTGAAGATCGAGGGCATCGACAAGGAACTCGTGGGCCAGGTGGCCGCGGAGCTGCGCAATGTCCGGCCGCCCGAGCCCTACAAGGGCAAAGGCATCCGCTACGCCGGCGAGCAGGTCCGGCGCAAGGCGGGCAAGACGGCCCAGGCGGCGAAATAAGCCATGCGATCGATTCGAAAGGTCAGAAGCGCCAACGACAGCCGGCTGCGCCGGCACCTCCGCGTCCGCAAGAAGGTCGAAGGGACGCCGGAGCGGCCGCGCCTGGTCGTGTTTCGCTCGTCGAAGCACATCTACGCGCAGGTCGTGGACGACCAGCGCGGCGTCACGCTCGTGGGCGCGGCGGATAGCTCCGAGGGCGTGCAAGTCGAAGGCAAAGGCAAGGTGGCGCGGAGCTTCGCCCTCGGGCGCTTCATCGCGGCCAAGGCCAAGGAGAAAGGCATCGCGAAGGTCGTGTTCGATCGCGGTGGCTATCAGTATCACGGACGCGTGAAAGCCGTCGCAGACGGCGCGCGCAAGGGAGGCTTGGAGTTCTAATGGCTGATCCAAAAGACGAAACGGTGCCTGCGGCAGAGGGAACGGAAGCGTCCCCCCCCCCGAACGTCCCGGCAGCCGAGGTTCCGGCGGCCCCCCCCCCGGGCGAGCAGACGCAGCAGCCCCCCCCCCGCGGTCCTCGCGGCGCCCGTGGTGGTCGCGGCGGCCGGGGCGGCGGCGGTGGCGGCGGCCGCGGTCGTGGTGGTGAGCGGCGCGACGGCGGCGATCGCGGAGGTCCCGGTGGCCGCGACAGCGACGGGATCGTCGAGAACGTCGTCGCGATCAACCGCGTGGCCAAGGTGGTGAAGGGCGGCCGGCGCTTCAGCTTCAACGCGCTCGTCGCGGTCGGGGACGGCAAGGGCAACGTCGGCATCGCGACCGGGAAAGCGAACGAGGTGAGCGAAGCGGTGCGCAAGGCCGTCGAGGCCGCGCGCCGCAAAATGTCGGAGGTACCGCTCACCGGCGGCACGATCCCGCATGAAATCATCGGCGAGCACGGCGCGGGCCGCGTGCTGCTCAAGCCCGCCGCGTCCGGAACCGGCGTGATCGCCGGTGGTCCGGTGCGCGCGGTGCTGGAGTGCGCGGGGATCCGCGACATCCTCACCAAGAGTCTGGGGTCGACGAATCCGCACAACATGGTGCGCGCCACGATGGACGGCCTGAAGCGGCTGACGACGGCCCGGCGCGTGGCGAAGGAGCGCGGCGTCGAGCTCGAGGCGATTCCCTACAAGGCGCGCCAGGAAAGCGTGGTCGCCCATGGGTAGACTGCCCCCGACGCGGAAGTACCGCAAACGCAAAACGGGGCGGGACCCGGTCCTGCCGCCGGTCGGTAAAGGCAAGCTGCGGATCAAGCAGGTGCGCTCCGGCAGCGGCCATTCCTACCGGATGAAGCGGACGCTCGAGGCGTTGGGCCTCAAGCACCATCAGGCTGAGGTCGTGCACGCGGATCATCCCGCGCTGCGCGGTATGCTCCAACAGGTGCGCCACCTCGTCGAGGTGACACCGGACAAAGAAGGAAAGAAGTAAGATGCCACGCGCCAAGAGGACGCAGCGCAAGACGGCCCGGAAGCCGCGGGCGAGGGCCAAGTCTCGAGCCCCTAACCCCGAGGCCCAATTCCCGCGGCTCGCGCTGCACGACCTGAAGCCACCCGTGGGTTCGCATCGCGCGCGCATTCGCAAAGGGCGCGGGCCGGGCTCCGGTATCGGCAAGACGGCGGGCCGCGGCGGCAAGGGCCAGACCGCGCGCCAGGGCGGCAAGGTGCGCCCCGGATTCGAGGGCGGGCAGATGCCGCTCATCCGGCGCATTCCCAAGCGCGGCTTCACCAATCCGTTCAAGCAGCCGGCGCAGGTCGTCAACGTGCGCCATCTCGTGCTGCTCGCCGAGGGCGTCGAGGTGACGCCGGAGACGCTGTTCGGCGCCGGGCTGGTGCGCCGGCCCGATCATCCGATCAAGTTGCTGGGCACGGGTGAGGTGTCGGGCCGGAAGTTCGTCGTGAAGGGCGTGGCGGTGTCGGTGAGCGCCCGGACCAAAATCGAGCAGGCGGGCGGAACGATCGCGTGAGCAACCCGATTCCCAATCTGTTCAAGGTCCCGGAGCTCAAGGAAAAGCTCCTGTTCACGCTGTTGTGCCTCGTGATCTACCGGATCGGGGCCCACATCGCGACGCCGGGCGTGAACGTCGACGCGCTCGCGGACTTCCTGCGGAATGCCGGCCAGGGCACGCTGTTCCAGCTGTACGACCTGTTCGCGGGTGGCGGCTTCTCGCGCGCCACCGTGTTCGCGCTCGGCATCATGCCCTACATCTCCGCCAGCATCGTGTTCCAGCTGGCGGGCCCGGTGTTCCCGGTGATCGAAAAGATGCAGCGGGACGAAGAGGGCAAGAAAAAGCTGACGCAGTGGACCCGCTATCTCACCGTGCTGCTCTGCATCTTCCAGGCGTATGGCTTCGCCATTTTCACCGAGCAGCTGCCCGGTGCGGTGGCGGTGCCCGGCTGGGGCTTCCGGTTCACGACGATGCTGACCCTCACGACGGGCGGCGTCTTCGTGATGTGGCTCGGCGAGCAGATCACCGAGCGCGGGATCGGGAACGGGATGAGCCTGCTCATCTTCTTCTCCATCATCGAGCGGATCCTCCCCGAGACGCTGCGCACGTTCGAGGCGCTGAGAGCGGGAACGCTGAGCTTCCCGGTGCTGCTCGTGGTGCTCGCGATGATGGTGCTCGTGGTGGCCGGCACGGTCGCGGTGACCGTGGCCGCGCGCCGCATTCCCGTGCAGATCCCGCGCAAGGTCATGGGTCGAGGCCGCATTCGCGAAGGCCAGAAGACGTTCATCCCGCTGCGCATCAACTCGGCCGGCGTGATGCCGATCATCTTCGCGCAGTCGCTGATCATCGTCCCGGGCACGGTAGCGACGTTCATCGGAACGCCCTGGCTGAAGGGCGTCGCCGAAGTCTTCAACACCACGTCGGTGTGGTACATCCTCGCGAGCGCGGTGCTGATCGTGTTCTTCGCCTACTTCTACACGTCCATCATCTTCAATCCGGTGGACCTGGCGGAGAACCTGAAGAAGCAGGGCGCATTCATTCCGGGCGTGAAGCCGGGCGCCGCGACCGCCGACTATATCGATGAAGTGCTCACGCGCATCACGCTGCCGGGTGCGCTGTTCCTCACGTTCGTAGCGCTGCTGCCGATCGTGGTGTCCAACACGCTCAACATGCCGTTCGGGTTCGGCGGCACGGCGTTGCTGATCGTCGTCGGCGTGGCGCTCGACACGGTCCAGCAGGTGCAGCAGCACCTGTTGCTGCGCCAGTATGACGGCTTCATGAAGGGCGGGGGCGGAGGCGCCGGGACGTCGCGGGTTCGGTTCCGCCGCTAGCAGTGTTCATCCTCATCCTGGGAGCACCGGGCTCGGGAAAGGGGACGCAAGGCAAGATCCTCGCCGATCGTCTCGTGTTGCCCAAGATCACCACCGGCGACCTCATCCGGACCGCGATGAAGGACGGCACGCCGCTGGGGCTCGAGGCCAAGAAGTTCTACGATGAAGGCAAGCTGGTCCCCGACAGTGTCATCCTCGGCATGATCAAGGACGAGCTGGACCGCCCGGAAGCGAAGGAAGGGGCGATCTTCGACGGCTTCCCGCGCACCGCGCCACAGGCCGAGCTCGTCGACAAGACCCTGGGGCAGCGCGGCCAGCGGCTCAATCACATCCTGCTGATGGATGTCACCGAGGAAGAGCTGGTGCGGCGCATGCGGGCGCGCGCGCAGACCGAAGGCCGCACGGACGATACGCCCGAGGCGATCGCGACGCGCCTCCAGGTCTATCAACGCGACACCGCCCCCCTCATCGCGCACTATGCCCAGCGGGGCATCGTGCACCGGGTCCCCGGCACCGGGACGGTCGACGACATCGCCGGAGAGATCAAGCGGATCATCGGGCGATGATCACGATCAAGTCGCAGCGGGAAATCGAGACGATGGCGGCCGCCGGCCGCATCGTCGCCGAGACGCTGGCGCTGGTCGGGCGGCACATCCAGCCCGACGTCACCACCGAAGAGCTGGACCGCCTCGCCGAAACCTTCATCCGCAGCCATCCGGGCGCGCAGCCCTCGTTCAAGGGCCTGTACGACTTCCCGGCGACGCTGTGCACCTCGATCAATCACGAGATCGTGCACGGGATTCCCTCGCACAAGCGCGTGCTCCACGACGGCGACATCCTCAGCGTGGACGTCGGCGTGTGGCTGGAGGGGTTGCACGCCGATTCCGCGGCGACGTTCCCCGTGGGCGACATCAGGCCCGAAGTGGCGCGGCTGCTCGAGGTGACGCAGAACGCGCTCGCCGCCGGCGTGGCGCAGGCGCGGTCGGGCAACCACGTGGGCGACATCGGGCACGCCGTCCAGAAAGTGGCCGAGAGCGCCGGGTATTCGGTGGTGCGCGAGCTCGTGGGGCACGGCATCGGCGCCTCGTTCCACGAGGAGCCGCAAGTGCCGAACTACGGCAAGCCGAAGCGCGGCCCGCGGCTCGTGCCGGGAATGACGATCGCGATCGAGCCCATGATCAACGTGGGCGGGCCGTCGATTCGCACGCTGGACGACAAATGGACCGTGGTGACGCAGGACGGGTCGCTCTCGGCGCACTTCGAGCACACCGTGGCCGTCACCGAAAACGGTCCGCGGATTCTTACCGCGGCGTCGTAGGCGGCTTCGACACCCCGGCGAGATTCACCTTCACATTCTCAGCCGCGCCCGCGATGGCGGCATCTGCCAGCAGTCCCGCCACGCGCGCGTCGCTCGCCGCGTTCTGGTTCCCGATCATGCCGATTTCGTCCGCGAGCCGCTTCACCTGCTCCGCAGCCTGAACGACCTGCTGCGGGGGGCGCGATGCCGCGATGAGCGCATTGTCGATGCTGCTCGTTCGGCCGGGGTCGTCTTTGGAGATCTTGTACGCTTTGTTGACCAATTCGTAACTCGCGGCATCCTCGTCGACCAGCCGGCGGAGCCGCGCGCGGAGCTGCTCGGCCTCGCTCAGGATCTCTTTGGCGCGAGCCTCGATTGGCGCGTAGGCCTTCCGCCCGATCGTGAGCCGCGCCACCATGGCCACCAGCGCCGCAGCCAGCGAGCCCGCGAGCGCGGCCGCACTTCCCCCGCCCGGTGTGGGGGCGCCGCCTGCCAGCTCGTCCATCCAGACGTCCAATGACGGACCCGCGGCCGCCCGGATCTTGGTCTCCAGCATGTGATCGGCGGCATCGGCCAGCTTCAGGGCGGCGTTGGCCGCGCCGAGGATCGCCCGCTCGGGAATCAGCCCGACGATCTCGCTCTTCTGCACGTCCACGCCCTGCTTTGCCGCCAACGCCTTGATCGCATTGAACACCGTCGCGGGAGACGTGATGTCGACGTCGAGCAGATTCATCGACACCTGCGCGACGCCGCCGACCTCGAAGCCGCTCGCTTGCACGCCCGGCAGGCCACCGCTCGACGTGCGAATCTGCTTGGCGATGTCTTTCGCAATCGCGACGTCCTGGGTGTCGAGGTAGACGTTGTAGGCGACGAGAAACGGGCGTGCGCCGATAGCGGTCGCTCCCGCCGTGGGGTGCACGCGATTTGGGCCGAAGTCGGGCTCCAGCTGCCGGCCGCGCATTCCCTCGAACTCTCCCTTGCGCACCTCCGGGAGCAACACGCGATCGGCGCGCGTGGCCGCGCGGGCGTACAGGAAGACGGGAATCTCCAGCTCCTTCCCGACACGCTCGCCGAGCGTGCGTGCGAGCGCGACGCAGTCGTCCATCGTGGTGCCCTGGACCGGAACGAAGGGCACGACGTCCGTCGCCCCCATGCGCGGATGTTCGCCGCTATGCTTGGTCAAGTCGATCCACTGCGTCGCGATGCGCATGGCGGCGAACGCGGCGTCCACCGCCGCGGCGGGCGGCGCCACGAACGTGAGCACAGAGCGGTTGTGCGACGGGTCGGTCTGGACGTCGAGCACCCGCGCGCCGGGCACGCCGGCGATCGCCGCGCGCAGCTCGTCGATGACTCCCTGATTGTGTCCCTCGGAGAAATTCGGCACGCATTCGACGAGTTGGCCCATCAGCGAGTCCTCAAGAGATCGAGTAGCCAGCGTTGCAGGGCGGCGTTGCCGGCGACGACCGCGCCGTGCTGCTCCCCGGACAGCACGTCTGCGGCTCCGTCGGGGCGCGTGATCACGCCACCGGCTTCCCGGATCAGGAGCGTGCCCGCCGCAATGTCCCAGGACGAAAGATGCAGCTCCCAGAACGCGTCGAGCCGTCCTGCGGCGACGTCCGCGAGGTCGAGCGCTACGGCGCCCGCGCGCCGGATGCCGCTCGTCGAGCCGAGCACGGCGGCAAATTGGGACAGGTATTGCTGCAGCAGCTGCAGCGCCTTGAACGGGAATCCCGTCCCGACCAGCGCCAGCCGCGGCTCAGTCACCGCCGACACGCACAGGCGCGTTCCGTCTTCGTACGCGCCGCCTCCGCGCGCCGCGGTGTAGCTGCGCTTGCGACAGATATCGTGAACCACCCCTGCGGCCAGCTTGCCGTCGACCTGCGCCGCGATGCTTACCGCATACTGCGGGTAACCGTGCAGGAAGTTCGTCGTGCCGTCGAGCGGGTCGACGATCCACACGAGCCGGCCCTTGAGCGAGCGTTTGGGCGAGAGCTCTTCACCGACGATGACCGAGTCCGGCTCCTCGCGTGTGAGTGTTTCGGCGATCAGGCCTTCCGCCGCGCGATCGACCTCGGTCGCGAAATCGTGCTGGCCTTTCTCCGTCCAGGTGTTCACTGCGGGGCGCGCGGCGCCGCGGATGTAGTCGCCCGCGCGCACCGCCGCGCGCTCCGCCAGCTTGACTAAGTCGTTGTATTCACGCACCTTGTGGGCCCGTGGCCTCCATGACTCGCGTGTTCAGCGGCATCCAGCCTTCCGGCGAACTCCACATCGGCAACTACCTCGGCGCCGTCCAGAACTGGGTCCGATTGCAGACGCAGCACGACTGCCTGTTCTGCGTCGTCGACCTGCACGCCATCACCCAGCCCTACGACCCCGCCAGTCTCCCGCAATTGTCGCTCGATATGGCGGTCAGTCTCTACGCGGCCGGCCTCGATCCAGAGAAGTGCATCGTGTTCGTCCAGTCGCACGTCGCCGAGCACACCGAGCTCAATTGGCTGCTTACGAGCGTGACGCCGCTGGGCGAGCTGGAGCGCCAGACGCAGTACAAGGACAAGTCGCAACGCCAGGAAAGCGTCGCGATGGGAATTCTCGCGTATCCCGTCTTGCAGGCAGCCGACGTGCTGCTCTATAAAGCTAGCCTCGTCCCGGTCGGAGAGGATCAGGTCCAACACCTCGAACTGATGCGTGAGATCGCACGCCGCTGGAATGCCCGATACGGCGCGGACTATTTCCCCGAGCCACAGCCGCTGCTCACCAGGACGAGGCGCGTGCTCGGGCTCGACGGCAAGGCCAAGATGTCGAAGAGCCTGGGCAACACGATCGGACTGTTCGAGTCCCCCGAAGCGATCTGGGAGAAGCTCAAGCCGGCCGCGACCGATCCCGCCCGTGTGACGCGCAAGGATCCCGGCACGCCCGAAATCTGCAACATCTACACGCTGCACCAGGGCTTCTCGCCGCCCCAGACGGTGGATGAAGTCGCGCACAAGTGCCGCACCGCCGGCTGGGGGTGCCTCGACTGCAAGCGCGTGCTCGCGGACAACATGATCGCCACGCTCAAGCCGATGCGCGAGCGTGCCGAGGCGTTGAAGCGCGATCCCCAGGGTGTGATGAAGAAGCTGCGGACCGGCGCGGACAAGGCCCGGGCGCTGGCACGTCGCACGATGGCCGAGGTGCGAGAGCGCATGGGATTCCTGAACCCGGGCGACGCATGAGCGACATGCTGAGGCAGATCGTCGACATCTTCAAGCTCGAGCTGATGCTGCAGCTCGGGCTCGCCACGCTGCTCGGTGGCGCGATCGGGCTCGAGCGCGAGCTCGGCGGCAAGCCGGCGGGCCTGCGCACCAACATCCTGATCTGCATCGGGTCCGCCCTCTACACGCATCTCTCGATCGCGATGGTCGGCGGCGCCACCGATCCGACGCGCGTGGCCGGCCAGATCGTGACCGGCGTCGGCTTCATCGGGGCGGGGACGATCCTGCACGCGCGGGGTGCCGTCGTCGGCCTGACGAGCGCGGCGACGATCTGGGTCGTGGCGGCCATCGGCGTCGCGCTGGGCAGCGGTTTCTATCTCGACGGGATTGGGACGACGCTCGTGGTCCTGGCGGTGCTCGCCGGGCTCGGACGCGCCGAGAAGCTGGTCCAGCGCCAGTCGATGCGCTCGACCATCAACGTACACGCACGCCAGGGCCCGTCGGTGCTCGAGGATCTGGAAACGCTCGTCCGGCGCGCGGGCCTCGAGGTGATTGGCGTCTCCAGCCGGCAGGAGAACGTGGACCTCGTGATCGAATTCGACACGCGCGGCTCCAAACGCCTGCACGATCAGCTCATGATCACGCTCCTGCACCACGACCACGTCCGCACGGTGTCGACGGGGGAGTGAGCGCGCGCCGCCTGGTGATCGATCTGGCGTCGCCGCGCGCCGCATGGCGGATTCCCAAGTCGCGCGTGACGGAGATCCGGAACGCGCTGGGGGCGGGGGCAGGGGCAGGTTGGGACGTCGTTGAGATTGCGGCGCCGGCGGTGTCCGATGGCGATGGGGCGTACGGGAGCGGCTCGCCCGAAGCGATCGCGGCGGTGCGCGGCGCCGAGATCTACGTCGGTTACGGATTGCCGAAGGGCGTTGCCGAGGCGGGTCGCGATACGCTTCGTTGGGTGCACAGTGGTACGGCAGGAATCGGTGGAAGCATTCCGCACGTCGCCGGCACCAAGATCGTCCTCACCAACTCAGCCGGCGTGCACGCCGAGCCGATGGCCGATTGGGTCATCGCGGCGATCGGCTATTTTACTCGCGGCATCGACCGGATGCTCTCGGCGCAACGCCTGGGGCGCTGGGCCAAGGAAGACTTCACCGATGGCGCGATTCCCATGCGCGAGTTCCGGGACCTGCGGCTCGGCGTCTTCGGGCTGGGCGGCATCGGGAACGCCGTGGCGCGGCGCGCGCTTGCGCTCGGCATGTCGGTGTCCGGCGTGCGGCGCCGTCCGGAAAAGGGTGGTCCGCCGCGTGTGAGCTGGGTCGGCAGGTTGACCGACCTGCCGAAGCTGGCAGCCGGCAGCGACGTCCTCGTCATCGCCGCGCCGCACACGAACGAAACCGCCGGCGCAGTCGATCGGACCGTGCTCGAGCGCCTGCCGCTGCACGCGATCGTCGTGAACGTGTCGCGCGGCTCGTTGCTCGACGAAACCGCATTGCTCGAGCTGCTCGAGCTGCGCCGGCTGCGCGGCGCGGCGCTCGACGTGTTCGGAACTGAGCCGCTGCCTGGTGATCACCCCTTTTGGCGCCATCCGCGCGTGCTGGTGTCGCCGCATGTAAGCGCTGTCACCACAGGGTTTTGGGAGCGAGAAACCGCCCTCATCGTGGACAACATCCGGCGCTATCTTGAAGGCGCGCCCCTCACGAACGTCGTCGACCTGGAAGCCGGGTACTGAATGGAGAAAATCATCAAGGCCGCGGTGGATCGCGGGGCGTCCGACCTGCACATCAAGGCGGGCGATGTCTTCCGGGCGCGGATCGACGGAAAACTCGTCCCGCTCACCAAGCAGCGGCTCACCCCCGACCAGACCAAGGCGATCGCGCAGCGCTTGATCAGCAACGAGGACGACCGCGCGCGGATCGACAGGCTCCGCGACTACGATTGCTCGTGGGGGATGCCCGGCATCGGCCGGTTCCGGGTGAACATCCTGCGGCAGCGCTCCTCGTTCATGATCGTGATGCGCGTCATTCCGTTCGACGTGCCCACGTTCGAGTCGCTGAAACTCCCCGCGGTGCTCGGCGAGGTCGCGAGTGCCGAGCGCGGCATGATCCTGGTGACGGGGGTGACGGGATCGGGGAAGAGCTCCACGATGGCGGCGATCATCAATCACATCAATCAGAATCAGCACCGGCACATCCTGACGCTCGAGAATCCGATCGAGTTCCTGCACCGCGACATCAACTGCTCGGTGACGCAGCGCGAGATCGGCGTCGACACGGATGATTTCCGCACCGGACTGCGCGCGGCCCTGCGCCAGGATCCGGATGTCGTGCTGATCGGCGAAATGCGCGATGCCGAGACGATCGACACCGCGATGAAAGCCGCGGAAACAGGCCACTTACTGGTCTCGACGCTGCACACGCCGGATGCGGTGACCACGGTGAGCCGCATCATCTCGATGTTTCCGGCTGAAGAGCAGGAGATCGCCCGGCTGCGCCTGGCTGAGGCGCTGCATGCCGTCGTCTCGCAGCGGCTGCTGCCCCGGGCGGACAGCCGCGGCCGGGCGGCGGCGCTCGAGGTGCTGCTGGCGACCGGCACGGCGCGCGACCTGATCCGCGACCGGGAGCGCACCGCGTCGCTGCACGACTACATCAAGGAATCGCGCGAGCAGTACGGCATGCAGACGTTCGACCAGCATCTGATGGATCTGGTCGCCGAGGACATCGTCACCTACGAAACCGCGCTCGCCGCGTCGTCGAACCCGTCGGACTTCCAGCTGCAGATGAAGACGCTGCGCCGCCGCTCGCGCGTCGCGCCGGCGCCGCCGGCGGCAGACAAGCCGGCGGGCTTCACGGACGATCTGTCGAGCATGCTGCCGCAGTGAGCGAGCGCCGGCTGGCGGGCGTCTTTCCGCCCATTCCCACCCCATTCGACGCCGGGACCGGCGAATTCGCGCCCGCGCCACTCCAACAGAACATCCGCCGGCTGCTCGACGAGCACGTGCACGGGATCGTCGTGTCGGGAACCACGGGCGAGGCGCCGATGCTCGAGGCCGACGAGCAGCGCCGGGTCGTGGCGGCCGCGAGCGCAGCGACGTCGGAGCAGGCGTGGCTGATCGTGGGCACCGGCGGCGAATCGACACGCCAGACGATTGCGCTGACCAAGGCGGCCGCCGCCGAGGGCGCCGACGCGGTGCTCGTGCGCGCGCCGTCGTACTTCTCGGCCGCAACGACGCCCGCGAGCCTCACCGCCCATTTTCGCGCCGTCGCGGACGCGAGCCCGGTCCCGGTCATCATCTACAACATCCCGAAGTACACGCACCTGGCGCTCGATCCCGCGCTGCTGCAGCAGCTCGCCGGCCACGAGCGCATCGTCGGCGTGAAGGACTCGTCCGGCGACCTGAAGAGCCTCGCGGCGTACCGGGCAGCGGTCCCGCACTGGAGTGTGCTCGCCGGATCGGCGTCGCTGCTGTACGCGGGGCTCGAGCTGGGATGCCAGGGCGGCGTCATCGGCGTCGCCTGTTATGCGCCGAAGCTGTGCGTGCAGCTGATGGCCGAGTTTGCGAAGGGCGATCGCGCCGCCGCCGGCCGGCTCCAGGAGCGCATCACACCGCTCGACAAGGAAATCGTCGGCAAGCTGGGGCCGGCCGGTGTGAAGGCGGCGATGGATGCCGTCGGACTGTACGGCGGTCCTCCACGGCCGCCGCTGGCGCCGCTGTCACCCGCCGATCGAGCACGTGTCGGCGCGCTCGTGCGTGACTGACTACGGCGTGCTGTTTCGCGAGCTCGCGGTCCCTCGGCTCGCGGGAACACCCAATCACCAGAAGGTCCGCGAGACACTGATCCGCGAGCTGGAAGCTCGCGGCTTCACGGTCGAGCGCCACGCGTTCAGCGGGCGGCCGGCACACGCGTTGTTCGGCACGCCGCGCGAGATCCAGGGGGTCAATTTGATCGCGCACCGGCCGTCCGGCCGTCCGACCGTCCGACCGTCCGTCTGGCTGGTCGCGCATTACGACTCCAAGGGCCAGCCGATATCCATGCTCGTTCGCCTGCTGGGGTTCTTGCTGCTCGTGCTCGGAGTGGCCGCGCTGGTGGTGGACGTCGTGACCGCCGTGGTCGCACTCGCGATCGGCCTCGCGCTCGTTGCGCAGAATCGCGTCACCGACAACTCCCCCGGAGCGGTCGACAATGCCAGCGCGCTGATCACGATCCTGATGGCGATCGATCAGCTGCCGCGAGACGCCGCCGTGGGCGTGGTGTTCCCCGATGCGGAGGAGTACGGACTCGTGGGCGCGCGCGCCCTCGCGAGGGATCGGGCGGAGCTCTTCAGGGATGCCGCGATCATCAATCTCGATGGCATGGACGACGTCGGCCCCGCGACAGTGTTTGCACACCGGCCCGGCCCGGTTGGGATTGCTGTCGCCCGCGCGCTCGAAGCGAACCGCTGGCGCTGGCTGCCGGTGCTCGTGGACGGCATCGCGCTGCGCCGTGTGGGACGTGAATGCGCCACGATCCTCAAGGGAGGCGTCGCCACGATGCTGATCGTCCATACGCCGCACGATACGGTCGATCGCGTGCGGCTGGACGGGGCGGCGCGCGTCGCGGCGGGGCTGGCGCGGGTGCTCAGGGCTGGATAGCTTCTCACAGAGGATACACCAGCGGCCCCCACGGGGGCCTTTTTTATTGCCAGTGAGGACAGCGCGGTGTTCGGACCGAAGACGCAGTGTGTCGTGGTGGTCGGCGCCCAGTGGGGCGACGAAGGGAAGGGCAAGATCGTCGACGTGCTCGCCGAGCGCGCCGATCTCGTCGTCCGCTACCAGGGCGGCGCGAACGCCGGCCACACCGTCGACACCGGGGAGGGCAAGTCGTTCGTCCTGCATCAGATCCCGTCCGGCATTCTCCAGGGCGCGGTCTGCGTGGTCGGCAACGGGGTGGTTCTGGATCCCGAGCAGTTGTTCGCCGAGCTCGATGCCCTGGCGGCGCGCGGGGTCCGCACCGAGCAGAAGCTGCATGTGTCCGACCGCGCGCACCTGACGCTCCCCTATCACAAACTGCTCGATCGCGCGCGCGAAAAGCAGGAGAAAATCGGGACCACGGGGCGGGGGATCGGGCCGACGTACGAAGACAAATACGGGCGGCGCGGCGTGCGGGTCGGAGACCTGCGGAATCTCGCACGCGCGCGTGAGCTGGTACGCGCGCGCGTGACTGCGGCCAACCAGATGTTGACCCTGTTGGGAGGGGGGAGCGCCGAGCAGGCGAACGCCGAAGAACATATGCGACTCCTCGAGCGCCTGGCTCCCAGGTTGCTGCCACTCGCCGTCGATGCGGGCCGGGTCGTGTGGGAGGCGTTGGCGCGGGGCGAATCGGTGCTGCTCGAAGGAGCGCAGGGCGCGTTGCTCGATGTCGATCACGGGACGTACCCGTACGTCACGTCCTCGAACACCACGGCCGGCGGTGCCGCCGTGGGGGTGGGTATCGGCCCGACGGCGATCGATGCGGTGCTGGGCGTGGTGAAAGCCTACACGACGCGGGTGGGTAACGGACCCCTGCCGACCGAAGCCGAGCCCTCCGTGGCGCAGCGGATTCGCGAATTGGGAGGCGAATTTGGCGCGACCACGGGCCGGCCGCGGCGCTGCGGCTGGTTCGACGCCGTCGTCGTGCGCTACGCGGTGCGCGTGAATGGACTGACGGGACTCGCCGTGACCAAGCTCGATGTGCTGGATACGTTCGCCGAGATCCCTGTCGGCGTCGGGTATCGACTCGATGGCGAAACCATCGACAGCATGCCGGCCGACGTGGAGTCAATCGGGCGGGTAGAGCCGATCTACGAGACGGTTCCCGGCTGGCAAAAGCCGCTCAGCGAAGCCCGACGACTCGCGGATCTCCCGCCCGCGGCGAGGGCGTATGTCGACCGGCTGCAGGACTTGGGCGGGGCGCCGGTGAGGTACGTGAGCGTTGGAACGCGGCGCGACCAGATCATAGAGGTGAACTGAGAAGCAGAATCAGCTGTCCGCAAACTGCAATGCTCGTTGCAGAAAACAGTACAGTACTTTACCCAGGTCGTGTGACTCCGAGTTGGTGTGACAGGGCTTACAACCCGGCACTTTTCTTGCTTCTCAGAACAGAAGAATCTCTGCAAAAAGGGCAAACCGCCGGCGACGGTGGGGCGCAAAGCAAAGGGGTCTCGGAAACGAGATTGCCCGGCTGCCAGAGAAGACCCTGCGCCCGCCCGATTGCGAGAAGGAGTTCGCTTCGCTCACATCGGGTTCTAGGGCGCACGGTGTGCGGCAGGCGATCACCCCCTGGGGCAACTCAGGGGGTTTCTCGTT
>JBLNGI010000103.1:0-18771 GCA_050264615.1 Gemmatimonadota bacterium | reverse complement strand
GGCCGCACCAGGCTCGACTCCAAGGGCTCCTTTGCGCGTGTCGCCATGGCCGTGAATCCAGCCCCCGTGCGGCGGATGCTGTTCGAGCGGGTGCTGCCAGCCGGGGCCCTCGCCGAGGAGGCGATGGCGTGACGATCCCGCGAAAAGTGGCGGTGATTGGGGCGGGTGACATTGGTGTGGGATGGGCAGCGCTGTGTGCGTCGGCGGGATGGCCGGTCGCGATCTTCGATTTGAACCCCGCGACCCTGGAGCACGCGTCGGACGAAATCGACCGGCGCACGCGTGCGCTCGTCGAGCTCGATCGTGCCCCCGCGGGGATCGTCGAGCGCGGGTTGCGCGAGCTGCTGCGCGCGAAATCACTCACGGAAGCGATGCAGGACGCCGACTGGGCGATCGAAGCGATCCACGAAGACGTGCTCGCCAAGCAGAAGCTGCTCGCGGCCATCGAGCAGGCGGCGGGCCGCGACGTCCTGATCAGCTCGTCATCGAGCGGCTTGTTGCCGACCGAGATTTTCGGCCGCTGCCGCCGCCTCGATCGCTGCCTCGTGACCCACCCGCTCAATCCGCCGGAGCTCATTCCGCTGGTCGAGGTCGTGCCCGAGGGCAGGACGACGGTCGCGAATATCAATCGCGTCGTCGAGTACCTGCGCGCGCTGGGGCGCTTTCCCATCGTCCTGAAGAAGGCTATCCCCGGCTATGTGGTGGGGCGCGTCGCGGCGGCGGTGTGGCGCGAATGCATCGATCTCGTCGTCCAGGGCGTGGTGAGCGTCGACGACCTCGATCGCGCGGTCTCGCTCGGACCGGCGCTCGGCTGGGCCGCGGCCGGGCCGAATCTCACCTACCACCTCGCGGCGGGAGAGGGCGGCATCCGCGGCTTCACCCAACAACTGCTCGCGAGCTTCGAGAGCTGGTGGCAACAGCTGGCGCATTGGGCGCAGCTCGATCCCGAAAAGCAGCGGACCCTGATCACTGCCACCGAGCGGGCCTACAAGGGGAAGGTCGAGCTTTTACGGGACGCGCGGGACCGTCGCTTGAGCGCGATTCTCAAGGCTCTGGAGCAGGCACGCGCACCATCAGGATCGGAATCCGGCTGACGTGTCGTAATGCTGTCGCGGTGGTGCCATGAACGACGTCGCTCAGGAGTGAGTGCCCGTGGGTCGCCATCGCGATGAGATCCACCTGTTCCCGCTCCGCCGCTGCCGCGATTTCCTTGGCCGGATCCCCCGCCGCCAGCACCGCATCGACCTCGACGCCCGCCTGCCGCAGCTGCTGGGAGACGCGCTCCAGATAGGCGCGGTCTTCCTTCATTTCCTGCGATTCACGCAGGTTGAGCTGCTCCATGTTGCGCGCCGCCCAGCCGTCGGCGACGTGGAGCAGCAGGACTTCAGAGCCCAGCAGCTTCGCGAGGCCGGCGACGTGCTTCAGAATCGCCTCGTCGGCGGGGCCGTTCTCGAGCGGCACCAGGATCCGCTTGTACATCAGGTGACCCAGCCCTTGAACGTCTGCACCAGGAGCCAGACGTTCAACGTCGCGATGAAAACCGCAACGGTGTACGCCAGGATCTTGAGCCACACCGGGTTCACGAACTCGCCCATTTTCAGGCGGTCCGAGGTGAACATCACCAGGGGAAAAACCGCAAACGAGAGCTGCAGGCTCAGGATCACCTGGCTGAGGATCAGAAGTTGGGCGGTGCCGTGCGCTCCGAAGAAAATAGCCGTCAGCGCCGCGGGCACAATCGCAATCAAGCGCGTGATGAGCCGGCGCAGCCAGGGCCGGATCCGGATGTTGAGAAATCCTTCCATCACGATCTGCCCGGCAAGCGTCCCCGTCAGGGTCGAATTCTGGCCGGACGCGAGCAGCGCGAACGCAAAGACGGCGCTCGCTCCGGTCACGCCGAGCAGAGGAGTCAGCAGCCGGTAGGCATCCTGAATCTCCGCCACGCCCGTTTCGCCGACGCGATGGAACGTGGCCGCCGCGACGATGAGGATCGCCGCGTTGATGAACAGCGCGAACGAGAGCGCGACGGTCGAGTCGAGAAAGGCGAATTTCACCGCCTCCCGTTTTCCCGCCGGCGTCTCGTCGTAGCTGCGCGTCTGCACGACGGAGGAATGGAGATACAGGTTGTGCGGCATCACCGTCGCACCCAGGATACCGATCGCGATATACAGTTTGTCGGGGTCCTGGAGAATGGTCAGCCGCGGCAGGAAGCCGGAGAGCACCTCGCCGGCATCGGGCTTCGAGATGAGAATCTCGAACAGGAAGCAGCCGGCGATCGTCGCGATCAGCACCACGACCAGCGCCTCGAGCAACCGGAAACCCTTCTGCTGCATATAGAGCACGATCAACACGTCGAGCGCGGTGATCGCGATGCCCCAGGGCAACGGAATCCCGAACAGCAGATTCAGGGCGATCGCCGAGCCGATGACTTCCGCGAGGTCGCAGGCCGCGATCGCGATTTCGCAGATCACCCAGAGGAAGAACGACACCGGCTTCGAGTAGTGATCGCGGCACGCCTGTGCGAGGTCGCGGCCGGTCACGATGCCGAGCTTCGCCGCGAGCCCCTGCAGCAGAATCGCCATCAGGTTGGACAGCAGAATCACGGTGAGCAGCGTGTACCCGAACCGGGCTCCCCCAGCCAGATCGGTGGCCCAGTTGCCGGGATCCATGTAACCGACCGCGACGAGATAGCCCGGCCCCGCGAACGCGAGAGCTTTTCTCCACCAGCCAACCCTGTTGACCGGAACCGTGCGGTAGACTTCCGCGAGGCTCGGCGCGAACCGGGGACGGCGCCACCCGCCGTCGACGACGCTATTCGCCATCGGTCCCCTCCGGCCGGCAGAAGAGCAACAACCCCAGCTCTTGCCCCACGACCCGCGTCGTGCCGTCACCCAACCGCACGATCGTCGGCCCGTTGAACGGCTGCCGATCGATGACGGTGAGACGCACGCCCGGAATCAGTCCCTGCTCGGCGAGATAATGGAGCCGGGCCGGATTTTCATCCCCCACTTCCTGCAGGACGACCGTCGTGCCGACTTCCGTGTCGGCCAACGTTACGAGCTCGGCTTCTTCGATTTCGCCTGCGGCCGTCGGAATCGGCGCCCCGTGCGGGTCGTAGCGCGGCTCGCCGAGCGCGTCTGCCATGCGCTCGATCAGCTTCTCCGAGACGGCGTGCTCCAGCTGCTCGGCCTCGACGTGCACGTCACCCCAGTCGTACCCGAGTTTGCCCGTGAGATAGGATTCGAGGATGCGATGCCGGCGAATCATCTGGAGCGCCGCGCGCCTGCCCTGGGGCGTCAGCTGCACGCCACGATACGGGACGTGCTCGATCAACCCGGTTTCGGAGAGCCGTTTCATCATGCCGCTCACCGACGGTGGCGCGACTTCGAGCATCTCGGCGATGGCGCTCGTCGTGGCGAATCCGCCCTGGCTGGTGAGATGGAAAACCGACTTGAGATAGTCCTCGACCGACCGCGTGAGTGGTGGTTGAGGTGACCGCATCGCCGCATTCACGAGTCCTCCAGTGCAACGCACTGTCAACGAGACAGGGCATTAGGCTAGCCTAATAATCACATATTGTCAAGCGAAGTTGTGGATTTTGTGAGGCTAAGAAACGAGCCTAATTAGCGGTGTGAGAATGCGCTCGCTCATCCCCCAGATCGTGTGTTTTCCGACGGTATAGGCAGGCAGTGCCTGTCGAGGGATGCCAGGATGATCGACGGTGATCGTCCCGCGCACCCCCGGCGCGTGGAGCGCGCGGAAGGGTACCCAGAAGGCGGTCTGGACCTCCGGGCTGATGACAATGTTGGGCTGCGCGGTCAACGCGAATACAAATGGGCGCACCACGACGGGCGGCAGGACGGGAGTGCGCGGGTACAGGTCATCCAGAACGCCGAGTCGCTCAGCGCGGGAGAGATCGACGCCGATTTCTTCGAGTGTTTCGCGGATCGCGGTCGTCAGGAGGTCGGGATCGCTCGGTTCGCGACGCCCGCCGGGAAAGGCGATCTGGCCCGACCACGTGTCCCCGACGCGCACCGCGCGGTGAATGAAGAGCGCCTCGAGCCCCTCCCCCTCGGCGCCGTCGTGCAGAATCACGGCGACGGCCGCGGCGATCATTCCACGTTCGAAAGCAATCTCTACGGGTTGGTAATCGCGCAGTCTGGTACGCGCGTCCTGAAGCGTGGCCACCCTAGCTCCCAACTCCTATCTCCCAACTCCTATCTCCCAACTCCTACGCCGACACCTCCTCGCCTCCATCGACATTGATCACGTTCCCGGTGATCCAGTCGGCTCCCGGGTGCGACAGCGCCACGATCGCGCCGCCCAGGTCATGCGGCGTCGTGAGCCGGTGGTGCGGATTTCGCTGGGTCGCGATCTCGATGAGCTTCTCGTTCCCCGGGATCTTGCGGAGTGCCGGCGTATCCGTGACGCCGCCGCGCAGCGCGTTCACCGCGATGCCGTATGGCGCCAGCTCCAATGCCAGCTGGCGCGTGTGCGATTCGAGCGCCGCTTTGGCCGCCGAGACCGCGCCGTACGTCGCGAACACGCGTGTCGAGCCGGAGGAGGTCATCGAAAAGATCCGGCCACCCTTCCCCATCAGGCCATGCTTCACGACGCCCTGCGCCCAGTACACGAGCGAATGCGCCATGACGTCGAGCGTCATGTCGATGTTCGCCTTGTTCAGCACGTCAGCGCCGATGTAGGGCTTCAAGGTGCCGAACGCGAGCGAGTGCAGCAGCACGGCGATGTTGAGCTTCTGTTTGGCCAGCTCGGCCAGGACTTCGTTGCGCTTCTCTTCGTCCGCCGCGTTGATGTTGAAGTACTGCGTCTTGCGGCCGAGCTTCTCGATGTCTTCGCGTATCTCGGTGACGTGCTCGAGACCGGCTTTGCGGTCCAGGTGCACGCCGACGATGTCGTAACCGGCCTGGGCCAGCGCGCGGGCTGCTCCTTCACCAAAGCCGCTCGAGGCCCCGAGGATCAGAGCCCATTTCGACGCCTTCAGTTGGGCGTGTGGGGTTTCTGTCATGGCGGTATAATAGCGTCCATCGGATGAGAAGCCACGTGTGGATGGGAATCGGCCTGATCCTGGGGCTGCTGGTCGGCTTGGCCGCCTGGCTCCTCGCGCGCCAGGGCTACTCGGGGCTCGGTGATCTCGTCGTCGGCCTCCGTCCGTTGGGGACGCTCTTCATCAATCTGCTCTCCATGGTCGTCATCCCCCTCGTCGCCGCAGCGTTGTTCGCCGGCATCGCGAAGCTCGGCGACCTGCGGACCGTCGGCCGTCTGGTCGTGCGCTCGCTGGGGTTTTTCTGGGCGACGGCACTGATCGCGATCATGATCGGCTTTCTCGCGGCTTCGGCCCTGCTGCCACGATCGTTCATGAATCCCGACCAGCAGACCGCGTTGCGCGCCGCCGCGGGTGCCGACGTCAGCGTCATTCAGCGAACGGCCGAGACCATCCCGACGGGACTGCAGTTCCTCGTCCAGCTCGTGCCGGCGAATCCGTTCAAGGCCGCCGCGGACGGCAATCTGCTCCCGGTCATCGTGTTCGTCACGATTTTCGGCATTGCGGCCGCCGCGCTGCCGGTCGAGAAACGCGCCCCGCTCACCACCATCGCCGATTCCGTCACTGAGACGCTGATCCGCATCATCCACTGGGTGCTGTGGTTTGCGCCGGTCGGGATCTTCGCGCTGGTGGCGCCGCTGATGGCGCAATTCGGCGGGCCGCTCCTGATCGCGATGGGCCGATTCATCATCGCCGTGATCATCGGGGTATTCGTGTTCATCGCCGCCGTCTACTTGCCCTGCGTGGCCGTCATCGCCCGGCTGGCGCCCCTCCGCTTCCTGCGCGCGGCGTATCCCTCCATGCTGATGGGATTCTCGACGACCTCATCCATGGCGGCGCTCCCGACGATGCTCGATGCCGCCGATACCCCGCTGCAGATCCCGCGTCCCGTGTCCGGCTTTGTCCTGCCGCTCGCGGCCACGATCAACCGCGGCGGCAGCGCGGTGTTTCAGGCGATCGCGGTAGTCTTTATCGCGCGACTGTACGGGATCCCATTCGGACTCGGCGAGATGTTTGCGGCGGGCACGGCCGTGTTCTTCTCGTCGCTGACCGTGGCGTCCGTACCATCGGCCAGCATCATCAGTTTGTTTCCCGCCTTTCAGTCCACCGGCCTGCCGCTCGCCGGTCTCAGTATCCTGCTCGGCCTGGATCGCATTCCCGACATGTTTCGGACGATGACGAACGTGACGGGCCATCTCGCCAGCGCGGTGGTCGTGACCGCGCTCGAGACCAGAAAATGAGTTGGCTGCTCGCGGCACCGTGGATCCTGGTGCTGCTCGTGATTCTGTATCGCCATGCGACGCGCCGGCCGCGGCTGCGCGACTACGAGCCGCTGCGCTCCGGTCCACTCGTTTCGGTGATCATTCCCGCCCGCAACGAAGCCCGCAACATCGAGCGCTGTGTGCGGTCGGTCCTCGCCTCACCGTACACGCCCCTTGAAGTCATTGTCGTGGATGATCGCTCAAGCGACGGGACCGCCGAGCGCGTCGAGCGGGCTACGCGGGGGGCGGGGGCGGGCGGGGGGGTGCGGCTGGTGCGCGGCGTCGATCCGCCGCCCGGGTGGTTCGGCAAGCAGTGGGCGATCGTGCAGGGCTATCGCGTGTCCAAGGGAGAGCTGCTGCTGTTTGTGGACGCCGACACGCGCCACGAGCCCGAGCTGATCCCGCGCGCGGTGCGGGGTCTGCAAAGCGAGCACGTCGATTTGTTTTCGGTGATGCCGCGCCAGGAGATGCACACGTTCTGGGAGCGCCTGATTCAGCCGCATGTCTTTCTCGCGCTCGAGACGGGGCTCGGCAGCCTAAGCCGCGTGAATCGCACGCGCACCGAGTGGAATGCGATCGCCAACGGGCAGTTCATTCTTACGTCCCGCACCACCTATGAGAGCGTCGGCACACACGCAGCGGTGCGAGACACCGTCGTCGACGATGTGAAGCTCGCGCAGGCTTACGTCCGCGCCGGCAAGGGCATCTTCCTGGTGCACGGCGAGGAATTCATCGCGACGCGGATGTACGGCTCGTTGCGTGAGATTCTCGCCGGCTGGACGAAGAACCTCGCCACGGGGGTGCCGCTGCTGGCACCGCCAATCCCGTTGCTGCGGACGCTGCTTCCCTACCTGATGTGGCTGCCGGCGCTGGTTTGGATCGCCCCGCCGCTCGCGTGGCTCGTGAGCGGCTCGCCGGTTGCCGCAATCGCGACCCTCCTGTCGCTCACCACCTGGATCGCGGTCTACGCGATTCATCGCGCGCCCATGTGGTATGCTGCCCTCTACCCACTCGGAGCCGCGGTCGTTGCGCTCATCATGCTCCGCTCGGCCTGGCGTGGGCCACGGATCGAATGGCGGGGACGCACCTATTCGGCGTCACGTCCCACCTAGGAGTTCTCTCTCTAGAAGAAGATTGTCGCGACGAGCGACGCGCTGATCGCTGAACCGCCGATGGACCAGATGCGAGTCTTCTGCTGCGGGGGGCTGAACGTCGATATGCTGGACGCATACGATAATCCGGCAGTGGCAAGTGCGCCGATCCCGAACTTGGACGTGACGAGATAAGTGCCGCCCACATCGGCGAATACGCCTGCCGTCCAGCCATTACGCGTGCTCTCGAAGCCCGGGCTCGCGTCGACGCTGACGCTATGATCGAAGCCGGCGAGTAGCCCGAACGAATAGTGACCGACGACGTGCGCGGTGCCGCCGCTGTAGCGCCGCCACCCGAATCGCAGCTGTGTGAACGCGGACGATGATAGTCCCGTGAATCGCGTGCCTGACGAGTCCGTGTCCAGTGCCTCGGTATGCGAGCCGCCCAGCCGGACGTCGAGGACGAGCGCACGGGTCGGCGAGCGGAACTTGATGAAGCCGAGGGAGCCGAAACTCGTACCGGCCTGGAACTGCGCGGCCCACTGTCCGCGCCGGAATGGCGTGGACTGGGTTCGGGCGGTCGAGTCTTGCGCGACAAGTGCGAGCGGAACCAAGCCGAGGGCGCAGAGCAGCGAGAGGCGCGTGTACATGGCAGACCCTGTGAGTGGAACCGGGAGTCTGCACCGGCGCGCCTCGTCCTGCAACGCGCACCGCGCCAAAAGTCATAACGGTTACGGCCTGAAGATCACCTGCTGTGCGAGAGCCATCCCAGCCACCACGCTTCCCGCTGCTGCGCCCACGTGGATCGCGGTGGCCCACCGCGCCCCGCGCTGCGCGGCCAGCCGCACCAGGACCGAGAGCGTGAGCGACACCGCCAGCATGCCGATCATCGTACCCGAACCGAAGGCCGCGAAGTACACGAGGCGCGCCGAGCCCTCCGGGACGGCCGCGACGAGCAGGGCCGCGATCGCGCCGCTTCCTGCGAGGCCATGGGCGACGCCGAAGCCGAGTGAGCGCCGCGTGTCGACCGTGTGCTGGTGTCCATGGCCGGCATCGGTGGTGTGACTATGGAGATGGAGGTGCGGAACCGCAGCCGGATGCGCGTGCAAATGCATGTGCCAGCGCCCGCGGGCGTAGCGCCAGATCACGAGGGATCCGAGGAGTATGAGTAAAGCGGCCACCAACAGCTCGGCGGCGGGCCAGAGGCGCTCCGGAACGCGAATCCCCAGGGCCAGTATCAGCCCGACCACCACACCAACGGTGGCTGTATGCCCGAGCCCCCAGATCAGCCCGAGCCGGGCAGCGCTCCACGGCCGGGCGCCCGGCCGCGTGGCGAGGGTCGACACGGCTGCAAGATGGTCCGGCTCGAACGCGTGCCGCAGTCCGAGCAGCGCGCCCACGACGACAACCGTGACGATCGATGGGGTCATTGGCGCTTCAATCTAACCCGTCCGTATTGTTAAGGCGCCATGGACGGCCCATCGCGCCTGCTGCACCAGATGCACGTCAAATACGCTCCGGTAGACGCGAGAGTGGCCGAGATCCTCGAACACATCCGGCAGTCGTGTCGGGATCTCGATCTCGAGAACTGCAACGCGGACAACGAGCGGCAGGTCGAAGAGTTCATCACCCGGATCGAAACCGAGTTCCCGGGAAAGGTCACGATCCAGCGGCAGCGGCTCTCAAAATGGGCGGTTCGTACGACCCGCTGGAACTATCTCTTCACCGTCCCCGGTGAGAGCGACGAGCAGGTGGTACTCGTCGCTCACTACGACACCTGGCGCGGCCCGGGCGCTGACGACAACACGACCGGCGAAGAGATCCTGCGCCAGTACCTCCTCAGCGATGTGCGCGCCTCGGCGCCTCCCAAGCTCACGCATGTGTACTTTTTCGCCGGCTCGGAGGAGTGCGGTCTGGTCGGGTTGTTCTCGCAGCTGCTCCTGTCGTTCGGGTTGTTCGCGGGAAACTTCGCACTCACCTACGGCGACTGGGCGATGCTGGCTGTCGCGGTCGCCCTCCTGCCGCTCGCGAGCTATCGGTTCGGCGTCTCGGGCTCGCGCGAGTACGTCCGCACCCTGACGCCCGAGGCGCTGCGCCGGATCCGCGCGGTCATCTCCGTCGACTCGGTCGGCGAAGGCCGGCTCTACATCCCGCGCGAGACGATGGGCGCCGATTTCATCCGCGTGCTGATTCCATTCGGCAGCTATGACTCGATCAACGACCTGCTCGAGGAAGCCGCACACCTGCACGGCATCAAGTACAACAACTTCCTGGCGGGCGGCACAACCGATCACGTCTCGTTCCTGGAAGTGAACAACGGGCTGTGGTCGCGGCTCGCGGACGGCGCGCGCCGGCTCACCGCGCGGCTCACGCACCGCCCCTACCAGCCGCCGCTGCGCATCCCCGCCACGGCGCTGGTCGCGATGCGGCCGGGCAAGGCCTCGCCGATCGTGTTCGGCGGCAAGATTCACACGCCCAACGATACGCCCGACCGCGTGTACGCCGAGCCCCTGCGCCAGACCCTGCTCATTCTGGACTACTTCTTCTACCGCATCGAGGGCGGGCCGAGGATCAGCCAGCCGCGCGAGCTCGATGAGTATCACTACGCGCGGCTGTACCGCTCCGGCACCGGGGGGGGGCATCTGATCGCATTCAAGGATGCCGTTGAGCCTAATCGCCGCAATCTGAACGCCGTGTACCGCGCGCGCGTGACCCGCTCCAACGGTCGAGCGGTCGCGCAGGTCGGCGACATCGTCGGTTGGGGCGTCGAGAGTCGCCTGCCTCAGGAGGTCAAAGAGGTCTGCGGCGAGGCTGGATTGTCCTACGCGCCCGAACGGGTGCGCGCGCTGGAGGTCCATGGCGGAGACGGCACGAAACTCAGCTTCGGTCCACATGCGTCGGGATTCAGCTTCGTGCGACGTGCCTACCACGAGGCGATCAACCTGGCGCAGGGGATCGTGCGGCGTTTCCTCTTCCTCACATTCTTCGCCCTGGCATACCTGCTCGCCAGCCTGATGGGGTGGCTGATGGACTTGGCGTTCGAACAGTGGCCGCACTTTGCCCTGTGGGTGGCCGACCACGTGGGGATTACGCTGACGGCCATCATGCTGCTGGAGGTCGTGGTCCTGCTTCACCTTATGGCGAGGCGGATCCCGGCCTGGATCGATAACAGCTACAAACACGCCAATCGGGCCGACAACCTCGGTAGCCTCAGGCGGATAGGGGCTACAACCTTTTGACCTGCCTGCATATCCAACACCGTGCATGCCCAGACAGGTGCTCGAGGACACTCTGACTGCTGACTCGATTGCGGCTGATACGGCACTCGCTGCAAGCGGGGATGCCAGCGCGTTTGAGCGCCTGTACCGGACCCACGTCGCACGGGTCCACACACTGGTACGTCGCATGCTCGACGCCGACGAGGCCGATGATGTGACACAGGACGTCTTCATTCGCGCCTGGCAAAAGCTGTCGACGTTCCGCGGCGAGTCGGCATTCGGAACGTGGCTGCACCGGCTCGCGGTCAACGTGGTGCTGGCGCGCCGCAAGACCGTCGGGATCGAGCGCGGGCGATTCAGCACCGATGACGAGCCGCTCGACGGCGCGTCGGGCAAGCCGGTGACGCTGGAGCTGTCGATGGATTTCGAGGAAGCGCTCGCGCGTCTTCCCGAGGGAGCACGGCAGGTGTTCGTGTTGCACGACGTGGAGGGATATCGCCACGAAGAAATCGCGCGCATGCTCGGTGTCGTGCCGGGCACGTCGAAATCGCAGCTGCATCATGCGCGGATGGCGCTGCGGAGGCACTTGGAACGATGAACGATCTCTGGACCAATCGGCTGTCGGAGTACATCGACGGCGAGCTCGACAACACGGAGCGCACGGCGCTCGAAGCGCACCTCGCGACCTGCGGGCAGTGCTTCGCGACGCTCGCGGACCTGCGCCAGGTCGTCGCGCGGGCGAAGACGCTCGAGGATCGTGAGCCGGCGAAGGACCTCTGGGCGGGAATTCGGGCCGGCCTGACCCCGGCGCGGAGCGCCGTTACCGGCCCTCCGGCCCTCCGGCCGTCCGGCCGTCGCTTCAGCTTCTCCATCCCGCAGCTCCTGGCGGCGAGCATTGCGCTGGTCCTCCTGTCGGGTGGCAGTGCATGGCTCGCCCTGCGGCAGGGACCGACGAACACCGCTGAGCCCATCGCCGTGACACAACCGCCCACCACGCAGCTTGCCGGTTGGACGGGCTCCACCGACATCGCCGTCGGCGAGCTGGAGGCCGCGCTGACGCAGAACGAAAAGCGGCTCGATTCGGCGACCGTGCGCATCGTGCGGAAAAACCTGGCCATCATCAATCGGGCGATCGCCGAGGCGCGCATTGCGCTGCGGAACGATCCCGGCAACGCGTACCTGAACCTCCATCTCGCCGAGACGATGCGGCGCAAGGTGGAGCTGCTGCGGCGTGTGAACGACATGGCCGCGGCCCGGTCCTAGGAGGAACAGACATGTTTGCAACGCTGGCCGCCGCGATGCTGGTCGCGCTGGCATCGCAGAGACAATCCGATACGACCATCGCCGTGCCGGCCGGCGCCAGCCTTTCGGTCAACAATTTCGGGGGCGGGATCACCGTCCACGGGTGGAGCGAGAATCGCGTCAAGGTGCACGCCGAAACCGGCCGCCGCGGACGCGTCGAAGTCTCGCTGGTGGGGAACACGGTGGTCGTCAAGGCGAGTAGCCGCGAAGGCGCTCCGTCGGTGATGGATTTCGACATCACCGTCCCGCAGTCCATGGAGCTCAACCTGAGCGGCACCTATGCGGACATCACGGTGGACGGCGTGCAGGGCCCCATCAGCGCCGAGACCGTGAATGGCGAGGTCAACGTGCGCGGCGGCAAGGGCAACATCACCCTGCACTCGATTCAGGGCAGCGTGACACTCGCGGACGCCTCCGGACGTATCGAGGTGAACTCCGTCAACGAAGACGTCGAGCTGACCAACGTCAGTGGTGAAATCAAGGTCGAAACGACGAACGGTGAAGTCAGGCTCACCGGCATCCAGTCGTCGAGCGTCGATGCCGGGACGATCAACGGCGACGTGCTCTACGAGGGAACCGTCAAGGATGGCGGATCCTACAGCTTCGGGTCGCACAACGGCGACATCACCGTCTCCATTCCCGAAGGCGCCAACGTCACGGTGACTACCGCCACCGCGAACGGCGATATCGACGCGAGCTTCACTCTCCCGCTCACCAACACGCCGGGGAAGCATCGCAAGACGTTCAAGATCGGATCGGGAAGCGCGCGCATGGAGCTGGAGTCGTTCCAGGGCGACATCCGGATGCGCCGTCCGCAGGAGATTCGCGATCGGATCGATCGCAGGCGCAAGGAGCACAACGAGAACCGGAACGACAACGAGCACGACTTCGATTTCAATTTCAACTTCGAGTTCGATTCAGTCGGCGCCGCGACGTACGCAGCGCATTATGCCAAGGCATATGCCCCGACGTATGCGAAAACGTACGCCCCCATGTACGCCCGCCAGTACGCCAAGGCCTTTAGGCGCTCGTTTCGCCGCACGTCTGCTGACACGACCTCGCACTGAGCGGAGGATTACCATGCGAACCCTAGTGACCGCGGCGGCGCTGTGTCTCACAGCGCTCGCCACGGCGGCTGCACAAGACTTCAACTGGCATGGCCGGCTCGCCGCCGGGAAACGCCTGGAAGTGAAAGGCGTGAACGGCGACGTGCGGGCGGTGCTCACGAGCGGCGAGGCCGTCGTGAATGCGACCAAGCACTCGCGCCGCTCCGATCCCGACGAAGTCGAGATCAAGGTGGTCGAATCCGAGGACGGTATCACCATCTGCGCCGTCTATCCCACCCCGCGCCGCGCGCGCCAGGAGAACACCTGCGAGCCCGGCGATCGCTGGCACTCGAGCACCGAAGACAATGACGTGACGGTGGATTTCGAGGTGCAGGTGCCGGCGGGCGTCGAGTTCCACGGCCAGACCGTGAACGGCGAGATGTCCGCTGAAGGGCTGAAGGCGGACGTCCGGGCCAGCACCGTGAACGGCAGCGTCCGGGTCACGACGACCGGCCTCGCCGAGGCGTCGACCGTGAATGGCTCGGTCTACGTGCAGATGGGGCGTGCCAACTGGGACAGCGAGCTCGAGTTCAGCACCGTGAACGGCGGCATCACGTTGATCATGCCGTCCAAGCTCGACACCGAGGTGCGGGCCAGCACGGTGAACGGCGAAATCGATTCCGACTATCCGCTCACGATTTCAGGCCGGTTTGGGCCGCGGAAGGTGCGCGGCACGATCGGCGCGGGCGGGCGGACGCTGAGTCTGAGCACGGTGAACGGCGAGATTCGACTGCGTAAGGGCACGTAACTGCGTGCGGCGTGCGGCGTATGCGCTCTAGAGCTCATGCGCCGCACGCAACACGCCGCGCGTTAAGGCGGTACGGCTCGCCGTCGTTCGGTACCTGATCCACAAACATCCCGCAACACCTTGGCTCCCCTCGCGACCCGAGGGGGTTCTTGTTGTTGCGAGACATCCTGGCGCGAACGACAACGCTCGAGAGTCTGCGCGAGCTCTTCAGCGCGCTCGACTACGAGCTCCGCTTCGAAGTGGTCCCACCCGGTCCCTGGCTGGGCGAGAGCATCGTGGCGAATGCTGGCATCACACGCGCGGCGCTCCTGGCGCGGCACGGGCCGTTTCGCGTCTTTGGTCTCCAGGCGGTCGATCCCGAGCTGGCCGCGCGCGCCGCGGCTCGACGCCTGTCCGCCGGAGCGGAGCGAGGCCTGGCCTGTGCGCTGGGCGGAGAGCCGCAGCGGCTGGTCTTTGCAGCAGGTCCCGTGGGTCTGCGACAGGCCACGGTTCCACTGATCCAGCCATCCGGTTCCGCACTCGCTACGCTCGAGCGGCTCGCACCCGCCAGGAGCGAAACAGCCCTCGCCCTTTCCTTGAGAATCGGTGAGGTACTGGCGAGTGAAGGTGTCACGCCGCGGTTCTTTCGCGCCTTCCGCAGCACGCTCGAGCGTCTGACTGACCGGCTTACGGCTCCTCGCTCCCGTGTCGACCGCCACGCCCTCACATTGACCGCGCTCACGCGCGTGCTCTTCCTCTATTTCATTCAGTCGAAAGGCTGGCTGGACGGAGACACCCGCTTTGTCACTCGACTCCTCGATCGCGCCCTCGCTGCGCGCCCTCCCCGTCACTTTCACCGCTCTTTCCTCCACGCCCTCTGTTTTGGCGCGCTGAATCGGCCGGCAGCGAGCCGCGGCCGCGCCGCCCGCACGCTCGGCCGGATTCCTTTTCTCAACGGCGGGCTGTTCGAGCCCTCCCCGTTGGAGCGGCGCTACGGGCCGGCGACGTGGACCAACGCCGACTGGCGCCTGGCGTTCGACGACCTGTTCGAGCGGTTTCACTTCTCGGTACGTGAGCACGATACCGGCGAGTTCGTCGCGCCGGACATGCTGGGTCGCGTGTTCGAGGGCGTCATGGATCCCGGCGAGCGCCAGACGAGCGGCAGCTATTACACGCCCGCGTCGCTGGTCCGCGAGATCGTGCGCGCGGGGCTGGAAGCGGCGCTCACACATCGGTTCGGGTTGTCGCCGAGTGCAGCCGCGAAGTGGGTGCATGAAGGACAGGCGCCCGCCCCCCCGGTGCCGGATCTGCGGGGTCTGACCGTGCTCGACCCCGCCGCAGGTTCGGGCGCATTCCTCCTGGGTGCGCTCGATGAGCTGGTTGCGCTGCGCAGGGCGGCGGGTGACGGCCCGCCGCTCGCCGTGAAACGCGATGTGCTCGCGTACTCCCTGTTCGGAGTCGATCTCACACCGACGGCGGTCCGGCTGACCGAGCTGCGGCTCTGGCTCGCGCTCGTGGCCGACGAGGACGGAACCGATCTCGCCTCGATTGCGCCGCTGCCCAATTTCGATGGCCACGTCCGCCAGGGCGACGCACTGCTCGATCCGCTGATGCTGGCGAGCTCGCTCGGCGGCCGGGCGCTCCGTGCCGGGTCCGTCGAGGCCCGGAAGCTCGAAGCCGCGCGTCGTTCCCTCTTCCAGTTGTCGGGCCCGGGGAAGCGCGCTGCACAAAGCCAGCTCGCTCACGCCGAGGCGGGGCTGGCGCGCAAGCTGCTGGAGGATGGGTGCGGCGCGGTCGAGAACGCCATCGCGGAGCTGCTGACGCTCGGTCGCACACGCGACCTGTTCGGGCGGCGGCACGGACTGGCTCTGGAGCAGCGACACCGGCTGGCACGCCTGCGGCAGAGTCTCCGCGATATCCGGTCCGCACGGCGCAAACTGCGGCTGGAAGGCGCGGCGCCGTTCTTCTCTTTCGAATCGCACTTCGCCGACGTGCTGGGGCGCGGCGGGTTCGATCTCGTCGTCGGTAATCCGCCCTGGGTCCGTGCCGAGCGCTTGCCGCCTCGCGTGCGCGAGACGCTGGCGGTGCGCTATTCCTGTTGGCGTCCGTCGGCGATTCGCGGCTTCGCGCATTTGCCGGACCTCGCTGTCGCCTTTACCGAGCGAGCATTGGAACTGGCTCGTCCGAGCGGCGTGATCTCGCTGCTCGTGCCGGCCAAGCTCGCGAGCAGCGGGTACGCGGAGCCGTTGCGTCAACGTCTGGCACAAGGGGCGCGCATGGAGCGCGTGGCTCCGGTACCGGAGTCCGCCGCACAGGCTTTTGGGGGGGGGGCAGCGGTCTATCCGATGGCGCTCGTCGCGGCGAGGGCGGATCCAGCGGGACCCGAGCTGCTCGCCACGGCGCTCGGCCCGAAGCCGTATGCTCCGCTTATCCCGCAGCGCGAACTGCAGACCGCGGGCCCCTGGATCCTAACTCCCAAGTCCCAATCCCTGCTCCAACGCCTGCGTGACCGATTCCCGATGGTCCGCGATCGCTGGGTGCCGCAGCTCGGCGTGAAGACCGGCGCGGACGATCTGTTTCTCGTGGATCAGGAACAGCCGGGCACGCGACCGGCTGTGCGCGGCCGGGACATTGGCGCGTGGCGCTGTACGCCGCGCCGTCATCTGCTGTGGACGCACGGCTCCGACGGCGCGCCGCTCACCCGTCTGCCCGCCGAGGCTGCGCGGTGCCTTGCCAAACACGAAGCCCGCTTGCGCCAGCGCGCCGACTACAAGGGCGGCCCGCCCTGGCAGCTGTTTCGCACGGCACTGGGATGCGCCGTCCATCGCGTGGTGTGGGCCGATTTGGGTCGCCGTCTTGGGGCGGTGGTTCCACCCGCGGAAGTGGTGCCGCTCAATACGGTGTACGGCATCGTCACGCGCACCGCAGCTGATGCGGCGGCACTCGCGGCGCTGTTCAACTGTCGCTGGCACTCCGCACTCGCGCGGCTCGTCGCCGATCCTGCGCGCGGCGGCTTTCGGCGATTCAATGCCCGCGTGATCGGGGGTCTTCCGATCCCCCCCAATGACTCGGCGGTCTGGCCGGAGCTCGCGAACTGCGGGGCGCGGTGCGAGCCGGCCGACGATCTCGTTGCCGACGCCCTGGAGCTCGATGGTGCGGACCGCCGCGCGCTGGCCGCGGATTCTCTCTGAGCAGCTGGTCCCCGTCCCGGAGCCGCTCGCCGTCTCGCTCGCGCCGGGGGGCGAAGCGTCGCCGCGCGAAGTCGCCGGGAGCGCAGCGCGGGCGCTGCTCGATGGGGGGGGCGCGGGGGGCGCGGGGGGCGGGGGGGGCGCTTTTCTCCGGGAAACGACATGGCCAGCCTGGCTCGCGCCGCACCAGATCCCGGCGGCGGAGCGACTGACCTCGATCCTCGCGCGCCACGGCGGCGCGCTGCTCGCGGACGCTGTGGGACTCGGGAAGTCGTACGTCGCGCTCGCCGTGGCACTAGCTCGTCGGGAACCGTTTGTGCTTGTAGTCCCAGCAGTTCTCGTACCACAATGGCGGGACCTGTTGAGTCGGTTCGGCCAGCACGAGGTACCGATCATTACGCATGAGTCACTGAGCAAGCACCCCTACCACCCTTTACCGCCTCATACCGCCCCCTACCGCCTCTTTGTCGTCGACGAAGCCCACCGCTTCCGCAATCCCGAAACCAACCGCTATCGGGCGCTCGCCCAGATGGTCGTGGGCAGCCGGGTGCTGCTGGTAACAGCCACGCCGATCCACAACCAAGTCGGCGATTTGCTCCACTTGCTTCGCCTGTTCCTGCGGGATCACGCGCTGGCTGCGTTGGGTGTGCCGTCCCTTCGCACGGCAGCTCGATGCGAGAGCGACATGTCGCTGGCGCAGGCAGCCGTGGCCCGTCTCATTGTCGCACGCTCGCGCGAGCACGTGCAGAGCGGGTATGCCGGGGGGCCGGTCGCGATGGTGTTTCCAAGAACCACCACCGAAACGCTCCGTGCCGGTCCAGCGCCCGACGCTCTGCTCGCCGAGCTGACGGCCGGCGTGTCGCAGTTACGGTCCGGAGGGAGCGCCGGGCCCTTGCTCCGGCTGATGCTGCTGCGCCGGCTCAGCTCGAGCCTTCCCGCCTTCCAGGCGGCGCTGCTCCGGCACGAGGCATACCTCGATCTCGCCGATCGCGCCGCCGGCGAGGGGCGTGCGCTCTCGCCGCACGAGTTCCAACGCTGCTTCCCGCGCGCCGCTGAATCGGATATTCAGCTCGTGCTGTTCCCGCTCCTCCTGGATCTCCCTTCGGGTGGAACGGAGCCCCTGGGTGCTGACCGCGCGATTATCGCGCGGTTGCGGGACGTCGTGGCCCGCGCAGCCACAGCGGATCCCAAGGCCGAAGCGCTGCAACGGCTCCTCGCGACCCATCCCGGAAAGACGATCGTGTTCACGGACGCGCAGCCGACGGCGCGCTACCTGTTGCGGCGGCTGCGCCACCGGCGGGTCGCGGCGGTGTTTGGGCACGTGGGACGTTTCGCCAGCGGTGACGCTGCGCGGCGCGACGTGCTGCGGGCGTTTGCGCCGCGGGCGCAGGGCAGCGCAGCACCATCCGCGGCCCTCGAAACGGACGTCCTGGTTGCCACCGATCTGCTCAGCGAGGGGCTCAACCTTCAGGACGCCGAGCGGGTCGTGCATTACGATCTTCCCTGGAGTCCGGCCAGGCTCGCGCAACGGGTGGGCCGCATCGATCGGCTCGGCTCGACGCATCAGTCGATCTCAACTGTGACCTTCCTGCCGCCAACGAGTCTGGCGCGCGCGCTGGAGATGGAAGAGCGGCTCGCCACAAAGGCGAATGCGCAACACGTGGCAGGCACAGCCGGACAGCTCGATTGGTGCGATCGACTTGCCGGTCTCGCCGGGCGGACGGTCGCGCGCGACGGAGCCTATGCCGCCGTGGGCGGTGACGTTGCTGCGGTGGTGCTCGTCGTTCGGATCGCGACGCTCGTCGAGGCGATCGTCGT